>CAIYGJ010000075.1 GCA_903925705.1 uncultured Actinomycetes bacterium
ATGATGCCTATGCAAATGTAGGTCGCAATGAACCATGCCCATGTGGCTCGGGCAGTAAATTCAAGAAGTGCCATGGAGTTGCAAACTAACAATTCCGGCAGCCCTTACCTTGCCGCAACTAGTCCTGAAGCACTTACCCTGCCGAATCTAGTCCGGCAGTGCCCACATCAAACTTGTTGCTCGCCATCTTCCATCCAGACCTTCTAGCCGTAGTGCCAAGGCAAATGATCGGTTCGGAGTTCCAAAGACTGAACTGACTTCGGCAACACCATCATCCGTTTCATGCACATGGATACTTCGGACGCCAAGCCGTGGCATCTTGTTGCGAGCAATCTGATTTTGTAACTGAATCATTACTTCAGGTGTTATCCACCTATTAAGTTGCGCGGCTGGCCGTGAACCATTGACCACTTCAACTAATGCATGAACAAGTCGCATAGACCATTGCCGAGCTGATGGTAAATCGATCCTGGCTGTGGCCTGAGGATCAAAACTGTCAGGTCGATTCTCGGCCATTCGCGGTGGTACGTACTTAATTGCATTTGCGCCATCGGTTGGCCACTCGAAAGGCAAAGTCTCTTGTAAACCATGCTTAGTTCGCACCGGCAAATTGATGATGTTGCCTGGTTTGTATTGACGTGCTCCTGGCGCAGGAAGCGCATAGATAATTGCGTTCATTGTTTCCCCCCGAAACGTTTAGCAATCACAGCACTTGAAAACCTTGCATGTGCCTGCAAGTGCTGCTTGGTGTTTTTATTCCCCAAAAAACTCCAGTACAAACTTTCTAATTTCTCTTTCATTAACTGTCAATGCCTGCAACTGAATTCAACTGAATCTGTGGATATCTCAATTCAGTTATCCACAGCCAGTAAAAATACCCACCTAGCCGGGCCGGTTTCAGATGAGATGTCTAAATGGAGTCACCCGAATTCGAATCTCCCTTGATTACCGAGTTAAACCGTGTCCTGATGCAGGCCGCTGAAGAAGTCGAGTCTGAGGAACGCCTAGATCTGGCTTATGAAGTTTTGGAAACGGTGCGATTTGAGCAATCTCATATTTCATGGCTAGATCGACTAAGAAATACCGCGGGCACTGTTGAGGCGCGGCTTGCTCATAATCATTTGCCACTTGCAGCAGGCGAAATTAGGTATTTAGCTGACCCATTTATGATTTTAGAAAATGACAAAACGCAATTTCTACTCAACTTTGAGTTTGTAGTTTCAATAACCGGACTCAATGAACTATCTCAAAACCAATTGTCACCAGACTCCATTAACTGGCTAGACAATGTGTGGTTCCATGATCTCTGCGAACAGCGAATATCGAGTAATTGGTATTTAGTTGGGAACCAAGTCATTGAAGGTTTGTGTCGAAGAACAGGTTTTGATTCGTTAGACATCGAGACCAATTCCAAGATCTATACGATTCCAAAACGATCTATTGTTGCCAGCCGCACTATCAAATCTGGGTAACTCTTTAGCGAGGATTTTGAGCTACGAATTTTGCCGTCGAGGAATAGAGCTGCTGAATGTAAATTTCCAAAGCTTTGTCTTCCACCCGCCACTGACCACGAGCACCAATCTTTATTGCAGGCAATTCACCGGTACGAACCAGTGTGTAGACCTGTGCCGGCGCAATGTTTAATAGTTCGGCAACATCGCTAAGTGTTAAGAATCTTGCAGTCATCTTTAAAGCATGACTGTTTAGTGAATCTGTTTAAAAAAGTTTTCCACAACTGTAAAGAGTAGGTACGCGCATAATTGCAAACTATGTGACGATAAGAAAAAGTTTGGGGGAACTTTATGGCAATTCCAATTCGCGTGGGACAAAGTGGGCAAAGCAAGTCAGTCACAAAAGTAAACCGCAAGACACAGGATCCAAGACTTTGGCTGGGCATCCTATTCATAGTCACCGCAATGGTTATTGGACAGATAGTTGTGAGCGGTGCTTCGTCAAGAGTTCCTGCTTTGACACTAAATTCGAATATTGCACAGGGCGCTTTGATAAGAGAAAGCGATGTCAGTCCAGTTCAAGTTTCCGTGCCATCAACCGAAAATCTAATATCCATTTCAAGCGAAGTTGTTGGAAAAGTTGCAAGCACTGATCTATTTGTTGGTGACTTGGTAAGTATTCATTCGATATCAAACGGTTTCGCAACCGATGCTCGTACGGTAAGTGTTCCGATTCGTGCCGGACATTTACCTCAAATACGCCCTGGCGAAAAAGTTGATGTATGGATGACACCAAGCCTTGATGGGGTAGCACTACCTGGGCCAGCAAGTTTGATAATTCCAAATGCTGTAATTAGCACTGCTCCGGAGTTCATTGACGAGGGAATGGATACGTCGGTAACTGTCCTGATTTCACAAGATCAAGTTCAGGTATTGGTTCAGGCAATGCGAGATGGGATTATAGATATTGTTTCGATCCCGGTTACTGGGAATGAATCATGAAGAGCCTAATTGCCGCTCTGGGCTTAGTGGAGTGGGAAGCTCAATTCGTTAGTGGCTTGAGCCACCCAATGTTTGGCATGCAAGTGCAACGACGTTGTGTTGATGGAGTTGACATTCGAGCTGCAATTCAAGTTTCAGATTGTCAAGGAGTTTTTAGTCTCAGATGCAACACCTCGAATAAATCACGATTTAATTGTCGAGCTGACTGAACGAAAAATTAAATTGATTGCGATCACGACTGACGTTGATTATTGGCATGACCTTGGAGTAATCCACTGCATCGAACTTGATGCAAAGAATCCGCTGTCAGGCATCAAGCAGGTCTCTGAGCTGATGCGCGGGGAAACGCAGGTGATTGAGCCAGCGCCTGACCCCAAGGGGTTATTAATTGCGGTTGCTGGATTTGGTGGTTCGTGCGGCCGAACTACAGCCGTTAAAGAAATTGGCTGGCAGCTTTCAAAATCAGGTGCGAGAACCTGCATAGTGGACGCCGACACTTACGGTCCTTCGCTGGATCAAGAACTTGGCTACGAGCCAAATCAAAACGGGCTACTTGAAATTTGTCGGACTATCGAAAAAAATAGTTCTCCCATTCAAACTCATTTTGATTTACTACCAACAATTTCAGAGAATTTTTCGTTCGTTGCTGGGCTGCCAAAGATTTCTCGTTGGACAGATTTACGAGTACCAACGCTTCGAGAGTTCTGGCGAAAATCCCGGGATTCCTTTGATGTCGTCATAGCTGATGTTGGTGCGGTTTTAGAAGTTGATCACAGCCTTATGCATGAAACATCTTTACCTCGCCGCCATGCGGCATCATTAACTGCACTGGAATCGGCTCAAGTTTCGATAATTTGTGCCAGAGCAGACAAAGTTGGAATTGCAAGACTTGTTCGGGGCTATTTAGAGTTTCACGAGTTGTTTGCCCAATCTGAAGTGCACGTAGTGCTCTGGGGAATCACAAGTGATTCACAACGCAAAGACGTTAGGGCTGCAGTGAGTCGCCACACAGGAATTGAATCAATATTTGAAACTACTTTTGATCATGACGGCATGCGTAAAGCGGTTTCGCAAAGCACTTTCATTAGTAAGTTAGATTCGAAAAATGAAATCTCAAAAGAATTTGAAGCTATTTCAAAAAAGCTTCACCAAAATTTGGAACTTCAGGGTCAAGAAAAACTCCGTTCTCAAAAGTCGGGACGTAATCTGTTGAAGCGGGCTGCGTAAAAAGTTTTTACTTCAGCAAGTCTTGAACTCTTGAAATTCCCTCAATTAGATCATCGTCACCGAGTGCGTAAGAAAGCCGAATGTATCCAGGTGTTCCGAATGCTTCACCCGGTACAACAGCAACTTCAACTTCATCCAGAATCAAAGCTGATAATTCAGCAGAAGTTGTTGGGACTTTGCCACGTATTTCTCGACCAAGAATATTCTTGACTGATGGATAAACGTAAAACGCACCTTCAGGCTCAGGACAATTAACGCCTTCAATTTCATTAAGCATTTTCGTGATCAGCTGTCGACGACGATCAAAAGCAACCTTCATCTCGTCAACTGCTGATAAATCACCCGACACTGCAGCTAGGGCTGCAATCTGGGAAACGTTAGCAACGTTTGAAGTGGCATGTGATTGCAGGTTGGTTGCGGCCTTAACGATGTCGTTAGGTCCGATCATCCAGCCCACACGCCATCCAGTCATTGCATATGTTTTTGCTACACCGTTTACAACGATGCACTTGTCTGCTAATTCCGGAACCAACACGGGCATTGAGGAAAATTCTGCATCACCGTAAACCAAGTGTTCATAAATTTCGTCAGTTACAACCCAGATACCTTTTTCAACTGCCCATTGACCAATTGCTTCAACTTCAGCAGGGGAGTAAACCGCGCCAGTTGGATTACTTGGAGATACAAATACCAAGGCTTTAGTTTTTGGGGTGATTGCTTTTTCAAGTTGCGCAATCGAAGTTCGATAGCCCGTTGATTCATCGGTCATGATTTCAACTGGAACTCCACCAGCCAAGCGAATCGATTCTGGATAAGTTGTCCAATACGGAGCGGGAAGCAATACTTCATCGCCCGGATCAAGCAATGCTGCAAATGCGTTGTACAAGGCTTGCTTTCCACCATTCGTGACCAGCACCTGACTTGGGTCAACGACAAAGCCAGAATCGCGCAATGTCTTTGCGGTGATGGCTGACTTTAGTTCGGGCAATCCACCAGCAGGGGTGTAACGGTGCCACTTTGGATCACGACATGCAGCAACGGCAGCTTCCACTATGTAATCGGGAGTCGGAAAATCTGGCTCACCTGCGCCAAACCCAATGACCGGCCGGCCGGCTGCCTTTAAGGCCTTAGCTTTGGCATCTACTGCTAAGGTCGCGGACTCTGCAATGGCCCCAATTCGGGCGGAAACTCTAGGCTTGTTCACGCGAATAAGTATTGCTTACTATGGGGGAAATGGCATTACCGGGGCAGGAAATCTATTGAATTTATTGAGGAATGGGGAATTCCAAGATTTACTGGCTCTTGTTGCCTATTTGAAACTAAAATAGGGGTATGCGTCGTCACATTGTTATTTCAGTAGTTTCAGCACTTGCTCTTTCTTCGATTGCAAGTTCCCCGGTTCAAGCGGCAAAGCCAAAGCCATGGGAGTCTCGTAGCTACCTAAACTCAATTCAATTGTCAGAGTACAAGTCAAGCGTGAAAGATAAGGTTGTAACGGTAAAGATCGCGAAGAAGAACGTCAAAGTTGCGTGCTTCCCGAAGCAATCTAATTCCGGAAAGCGAACCTGGGTACCTGGGGTAAATATTGGAACCGACACAAAGGGCGCATGGGTATATTGGGCGTCATACTCAGATCAAGCTGCACACTATAAAGAAATGGCAACGCAAACGCAAGGTAAGCAAAAGGCTAAGAACAAAAAGTTATCTGCTGACTTCGCCAAGCGTGCAAAATCATCAAGCGCAGAATCTAAGGCGTGCAAAACCGTTGCTGTCATGAAGTTAGCAAGCAAAAACTTGGCAGGACTAGCAGTGGTGTCAACTTCGGCCAGCAGCTTCAGATCATTTCGGTCTGGAGAATTTGGGATAAGAAACCTTTTTGGTTCAACGACCAACTTGGCTGGGCTTAATGACAATGGAGTTTTAGTAAGCGCTCTAGGGAGCAGTTCAGTAAGTGTTCGAGAACTTGTTGAGTCACCTGATGGTTCGATCTTCATTACCTTTAACAACAAGGTAGACCTTATGGATCCAGATGGATCTATGTATGGCTGGTCTAACCAAAAGTCATCTTGTGCTTTCGCAGTTGCAAAACCAAACTCTACGTCGATTACATGCGTGGACAGTCAAGTGCAGAATGTAACTTCTGGGACCATCCAATTTGATAACAGTGGCAGGGTTTATTACGTGGCGAGCCTTAGCTGCGAAACGAGTTGCGATAACACCCAAGAATTACGCAGGGCCACAGGATCTTCGATCTCAACTATGGTGCGTCCAACGAATGGGCGAATTGATAATTTTAGAGTTTCGGGTGATGGATATCTGATTGTGCGTGGCTCGACCGGAAGCAACTCCTGGGTACGTGCCTACTCCCCAGAGAGAGTTGCCAAAGAAATCGGAAGCAATAGTTGGGGAGGTTTATTTGATGTATTTCCTGACGGCAACCTCTATTTCTCGAGCGACTGTGAAATTCTAAAGTTTGACACTAATCCAAGCGTTTTGGCGGTAAGTCCCCGTAGCTGGATAGGTGGCACTAACAGCAACAGCATTACAAACCCAGAATGGCGAGTAGAGAATAGCTGCAATCTCACAAATGCAAGCGATTTTTACAGACTCCCTATGGGCCAGGCGCCAGTATCGGACGACAGGGTTTACATGACTTATTCTTCACATAATGGGGATAACACCTACACTTCAAAAGCCGCGCAGGTTTATCCAACAGTGATACCAGACCTCCAGGTCGGATTAACCAATACCCAAGTAATTGAACCAGCCGGTAGTTTCCTTGCCGTAAGTGGAAAGAGCGTCACGAGAAATGGCGCCCAGACAACAACGACATACAAGACCACGATTCTTAATGGAGCCGACCAGTCTTACCGTGATGCCAGTGGCATGGAAGGCATTGAGGTTTTCAGCATGACTTATGCAACTAGTTCGAACGAGTTGATTGTCAATGGGGAAATCCTAAGGACTGGCGTAAAGGTGAATGGCAAATACAACCTCACAACAAATACCTGGGCTGTAACTTCCTCCGACACCGGCCGGATTGATGATTTAGAGCTTTTCGACAACTAAATCCCGAGTTTTACTTGGTTTTTACTCTTCCAAAAATGGGTCTAGACTTGACTCACCGACACAATTCTTAGTCTGCGTAAGCGTGCCTAGAAACAGGTAGGCGAGTGTGGATCGAAATTGTGCCAGAGGGTCGTGGCTCAATTGGTAGAGCACCGGTCTCCAAAACCGGTG
>CAIYGJ010000076.1 GCA_903925705.1 uncultured Actinomycetes bacterium
ACAACGGTCGATTGGCGCAGTTGGCTAGCGCGCTTCCTTGACATGGAAGAGGTCACAGGTTCAAGTCCTGTATCGACCACCAGATCATAAACAAAACGTCAGGAAAATTTGATGTTAGACCTTCAGTTGGCATCACTTCCTGAAATCGCCGCTCATTACGAATCCAATGAACAAAATTGGGTTCGAGCCAACATGATCATTTCTAATGATGGTCATTTTGTGGGTGCCAGTGATTCATCCAGAGACTTAACCAGCAAAGCTGATCTAAAACTTCTTTTACTTTTGCGAGCTATGTCAGATGTGGTTTTGGTCGGGGCCAACACTGCAAGACTTGAAAATTACCGTCAACCAAAAGCTCGACAAGAATTTGAATTTCTGAATCGCACTCCTCCCCGACTAGCCGTTGTGAGTTCAAGTCTGGATTTTGATTTGGATTCCCCGCTATTCAAAGGTGGTCTAGAACCCACGATTATTCTTAACGCTGGGGACAAGATGCCACCTGCGGAACTAATCGAAGTGGCCCAAGTCGTAAACCTTAAACCGGGCGAGGAATCCAATGCTGAAAATTTTGCTAACGTTTTGATCCTTAAGTTGGCGGAGCTTGGTCTAAATAGAGTTACTTGCGAAGGTGGCCCGCGTTTGCTTGCACAATTGCTAAGCGCAAGAGTTGTAAATGAATACGACCTGACAATCTCACCGATAACGGTTGGTGGTTCGCCGCTATGGCCAGAAGCACGCCCTAGTGTTTCGCAATGGGATGAGGTTGGCAGCGCATTCTCTGGCGATTACGAGTTCAAGCGCTTGTTGTTACATCGCTAGACAATTTGGATGTTGATTTGCACTCGCATGAATGCAACTGTTGCCATAGCCTTAAACCATGAGCGAAAAAGTTGTTAAGTCTGATGAACAGTGGCGAACTGAGTTAAGTCCTGAGGAATATCGCGTCTTGCGTGAAGCCGGTACCGAAGCGCCATTCGTTGGCGAATACACCGATACCGAAACTAATGGCATCTATGCCTGCCGTGCCTGTGGTGCGGAACTGTTCAGAAGTGATGCCAAGTTCCATAGCGGTTGTGGTTGGCCATCATTTTTCACTCCACTTGCAGCCGAAACCATTACGGAGATCAAAGACATGTCACATGGCATGGTGCGCACTGAGATTCGTTGCGCTGCGTGTGACTCACACTTAGGTCATGTTTTCGAAGGTGAAGGCTACAAAACACCAACGGATCTTCGCTATTGCATTAATTCAATTTCTATGACGCTAATTTCTGATGAGAAGTAAATAGCCAAGCGAAATAATCAGCCAAGCGAAATAAGCGCAACACCACTGAAAGTCACTGCGATACCAATGTACTGAACGGGCATCAAGCGTTCCTTGTGAATCCACCAAGCCAGAAGCACCGTCACAATTGGGTAAAGCGAACCAAGTACTGCAACAACGGAAAGTAAGCCAAGTGAGGCAGCAAAAGCAAACAAAACATTTGCGCCTGCATCGGTCATTCCAATTGACGCCAGTAGTGGCAAATCCTTCTTAACTAATCCCCCAAGACTACGAAGTACTAAGGCAAGCACGAGCACAATGGCAACTTGAGTTGCCCGCATCGCTGCGATTGTCATTGTCGGATTGATTTGTCCACCTTTAGCCATGAAGTAGACACAGAAACCAAATGTCAATGCAGCAAACAATGCCAAGAAAACGGGACGTGAATCTACTTTGCCATTGAGTTCTGGTCCACTGGCAAGAATCACGCCGATAAGGGCTACGGCAATTCCAGCGATCTGAAAACTTCCAGGCCGCTCGCCTTGCACTAATCCGATCGTCACAGGGACCACTGCACTTAATGACGAAATCGGCGCAACAATTCCCATTTGCCCTGTTGCAAGCGCGGTGTAGAAACCAACAAGTCCAAGTAGACCCATAGCTCCTGCGATTACACCGTTTATCCAGACTGTGGTATCCCAAGTCCAAACCCCCAGAGCGAGTGCCAAAAACGAAACGAATAGCAAACCAAAGGATTGTGAGCCACCGATTACCGCTATCGCCTTGCGACGTTTACTTAGGGTGCCACCTAGGAAATCAGATAGACCCCAAATCACACTTGAAAGCAGGGCGAGAATGATCGGCATTACGTTAGCCTAACCGACCGCGCGCCTATACCCACTACCTCAACATTGTTCATATGCTTAGAAGTAATGAATTCTTCTGGGATAGGTGCTTCTAGCGTGGATGTTTGGCAGGACGCATTGGATAGCTTGCAGAGTCCTGTTTTGCGCCCAGAATTCACGCTCGAAGAAGTTCCAGCTCCGCAACGCCTCGCGCCACACAGCATTGCATTAGCAGTTGAAGCTGTCGATTCAGATGACGAGGAATTAGCCGTTGGCCGGTTTATTGTCTTGCATGATCCCGAAGGTCAAGATACTTGGGATGGAACGTTTCGTGTGGTGTCTTTCGTGCGTGCTCCGATGGAATCTGACGTCGTAACTGATGACCTTTTTGATGAAGTTGCTTGGTCTTGGCTAACAGATGCCTTAGCAGATGCCGGCGCTGCCTTTCATAACGCATCGGGAACTGTGACTCGAACTGTATCTAGATCATTTGCTGGTTTGGAAGACCGCTCAACTGAAACTGACCTGGAAATTAGAGCCTCTTGGTCACCGGACTCTGAAGACCTTTCAAAACATATGCAAGCATGGCTTGCCCTTGTAGAAAAAAGCTCAGGATTAACTCCGCTACCGGAAGGCGTTACTGCACTTTCTCGGAAGCGCTAACAACTATTTATGTCAGATCAAATTGAATCTCCGCAAGATGTTACGGATTTGGGGAGCCCTGAATCAGATGAAGTGGAAAGTATACGAGTTACTGAACCCCGAGAAGGACTGCCAGCAATTGTTTCCACTGCGGAACAACTATCAGATTTGGTGTCGGCAATCGCTCGCGGAACTGGCCCTGTTGCACTGGACGCCGAGCGCGCTTCGGGATTTAAGTACAGTCAGCGTGCCTACTTAATTCAATTGCGCCGAAACGGATCTGGCTCGCACTTAATTGATCCGATTTTGTTGACTAATTTGAATCCACTGCAAGAGGTTTTGTCTGACGTGGATTGGATCCTTCATGCGGCATCACAAGACTTGGTTTGCTTGGCTGAAGTAGGGTTAGTTCCAACCGCCAACGTATTTGATACTGAGCTTGCTGGGCGTCTGCTCGGGCTTCCGCGCGTTGGGCTTGGGCCATTAATCGAAACCCAACTTGGTTTTTCATTAGCTAAAGAACATAGTGCTGCCGATTGGTCCACTCGCCCATTGCCAGAATCTTGGTTAAATTACGCAGCGCTTGATGTTGAATTCTTAATTGAGCTTTGGGAAGTACTCGTGGTGCAACTACATGATACAGGTAAGCACCATTGGGCAATCCAAGAGTTTGACCATGTTAAGCGCACAACCGTTCCAATTGAACGAGTAGATCCGTGGCGTCGGACATCGGGTATGCACGTAATTCGAAAACAGCGCGAACTTGCAGTAATTCGCGAGGTCTGGCATGCACGCGATGAAGTTGCTCGCGAACAAGACATTGCATCTGGCCGAATCTTGTCCGACTCGCATATCGTTACCTTGGCAAGTTCAGGGCTCACTAAAGAATCCGAGTTGAAGACACTTTCATTTATGCATCTGCGAAACGTTAAGCGGCATTCAGACATTTGGATCGCGGCCACGGTTAAAGCACATAGCTTGCCGGAAGCCGAACTTCCAGCCCTAAAGTTGCCAGTTACGGGACCACCTGCGCCTAGAAACTGGGAAGTCCGAAATCCGCAGGCTTGGCGCCGACTTGAGTTTGCTCGCGCTCAACTTTCTGCCATAGCTGAGAAGATCGTTCTGCCGGTTGAAAACTTAATGACACCAGACACAATTCGCCGTGTTCTTTGGACACCACCAAAAGACTCGGCCGAACTTTCGCAAACTTTGTTTGATTACAACGCTCGGCCATGGCAAGTAGAAATTGTTGGACCCGTTTTAGAAACCGCGATCTGGGGTCTTGAAAAAGACGAAACTAACGGACCGTAGTTTTTAGTCCTTGCTCAATAGCTTCGGCAATCCCCTGGGCATCTAGATGTAATTTATGCAAGATTGATTTGCGAGATGCATGATCCAAAAACTTCTTTGGAATGCCTAGTGAGGTAACTCTTGTTGTGGCCTTTATTCCTCGAAGTGCACTTCCAATTGCCTCGCCGATCCCGCCGTCAACAAGGCCATCTTCAATTGTGACTACAAACTCACGCTCGGCCAAGTAATCGATCAGTCCACTCGCTACTGGTAAGACCTGGATTGGGTCAATAACCTCAACAGCGAATCCACGCTCCTGCAGAGTTTGCGCTGCCGTTAATGCTTGGGTTGCCATTCCGCCAATCGACACAATCGTCACATCTGGATTTGCAGCAGAAACTAAGACATCAGCAAAGTCAAGGGCTTGGACCGCAGGTATGTCATCAGGGATCGCGCCTTTAGGGAATCTAATTACTGTTGGGTGATCAGACTTATCGACACAGTTTCGTAGTGCGGCAACCAATCGCGCACCGTCACGTGGTGCAAACAAATCAAGACCGGGAACTACTCGCAAAAGCGCCATATCCCACATGCCGTTATGGCTTGCACCATCGTCACCCGTTACACCTGAACGGTCTAATGCAAATGTTACGCCCGCACCATGAAGAGCCGCGTCCATGATTACTTGATCGATCGCACGATTCAAAAAGGTTGCATAGATCGCAATCACGGGATGAAGTCCGGCATGTGCCATACCGACTGCGCTGGTGACTGCATGTTGCTCAGCAATTCCTACGTCGAATGTTCGATCTGGAAAAACGTCAGCAAAAGCATCGAGGCCAGTTGGTCCGAGCATAGCTGCGGTGATTGCAACAACATCTTGGCGCTCGCTGCCGATTTCAACGAGTTCCTGTGAGAACACTGAAGTCCAAGACTTTGCCGCTTGAGTTAATGGTTTGCCGGTGTCTGGATCAACAACGCCGACAGCATGGAAGCGATCGGCTTCATCAGTCTCGGCTGGCTTGTATCCATGACCCTTTTCAGTAATTACATGGACAATTACTGGTTTACCAAAATCCCGAGCTCGCTGGAACGCAAATTCTAGGTTGGCAATTTTGTGACCGTCAACAGGGCCGATGTATTTCAAACCTAAATCTTCGAACAAGCCCTGTGGCGCTACAAAATCCTTGATTCCTTTTTTCATGCCATGCAAAGCATCGTAAACCGGTGAACCAATCACAGGCGTGCGCTTTAGGACTGACTTTCCCCAACCCAAGAATTTTTCATATTCTTTTGCGGTACGTAACTTTGCTAAGTGTCGGGCCATACCGCCGATTGTTGGTGAATAAGAGCGCTCGTTGTCATTAACAACAATGACTATTGAACGATCGGAGCCATCCGCGATGTTGTTAAGCGCTTCCCAAGTCATACCACCGGTGAGCGCGCCATCTCCAACGACTGCGACCACATGTCGATCAGTTTCACCGTGGATTTCGAATGCCTTGGCAATTCCATCTGCGTACGACAGCGCCGTCGAGGCATGACTGTTTTCAATTACATCGTGAATGCTCTCGGCGCGGCTTGGATAACCTGAAAGTCCGCCTTCTTGCCGCAAAGTATCAAAGTCGTTTGCCCGGCCGGTAACCATCTTGTGCACGTACGACTGATGTCCTGTGTCCCAAAGTATTGGGTCCTTCGGCGAATCAAAAACCCTATGCAGCGCCAGTGTTAACTCAACTACCCCAAGGTTTGGACCTAAGTG
>CAIYGJ010000077.1 GCA_903925705.1 uncultured Actinomycetes bacterium
AAAATGGTGTCTTTCCGGAAGTTAACTCAGCTAACCCCGCAGTTCTATTCACTGCAGATCCCAGTGCCACAGATTTAGTGGTGCAATCCAATGTTCCAGAAGTTTTACAGCAAGTAGATGTTGCATTCCCAGTACTTCATGGTCCTTGGGGCGAAGACGGCACGATTCAAGGCTTACTTGAGTTAGCGGGAATTCCGTACGTTGGTTCTGGCGTATTCGCTTCAGCTGCTGCAATGGATAAAGCGCACTTGAAGGCAATGATGCATTCTGCTGGACTACCTATTGGTCCGTATGAAGTTGTGAGCAATGCGCAGTGGCTAACTGATCAAGCCGCCAGTTTGGCGCGAATCAAAACTTTGGGATTACCAGTTTTCATTAAGCCATGTCGCGCCGGTTCCAGCGTCGGCATTAGCAAAGTTAAATCTCACGATGATTTAGTTGCTGCAATCGAAGCAGCCCGAATCCATGATCCAAAGATTATTGCGGAAGCAAGTATTGAAAACGCGCGCGAAATTGAATGTGGTGTTTTAGACACCGCTTCCGGCCCAAAGGCAAGCGTTTGCGCTGAGATCATTGTGCGCGAGGGTCATGAGTTCTATGACTTTGAAGCTAAATACGTAGATGATTCAGTTGAATTATCGGTGCCAGCTGACTTGGATCCGGTAATACATGAAAAACTTCGCGAACTTGCAGTCCAGGCATTCCTGGCGATGGATGGCGAAGGCCTAGCTCGCGTTGATATGTTCTTAACGGGCAACGATGTTGTCATTAACGAAATCAACACCATGCCGGGCTTCACTCCAATTTCGATGTATCCAAGGATGTGGGCGGAAACTGGCCTAGATTACCCAGCACTTGTAGATGCATTAGTGCAAGATGCACTTCGTCGTGGTGTTGGTCTGCGCTAATAGCGCTAACGTGTAATCCATGACAGAGCAAAATCCGGGTGGACAAACCGTTGGCCAACTTGGCGAGTTTGCTCTGATTGATGCAATCGCAGCTCGACTTGCTAAATCATCAACCGAAACTGTTTCAGTTGGCATTGGTGATGATTCTGCAGTCGTTTCTGCCAAGGGTGGAAATGTTGTTGCCTGCATCGACATGTTGACCCAAGGCGTTCATTTCCGCCTTGATTGGTCGGAAGCAAAAGATATTGGTCGTAAAGCGGCAGCCCAAAACCTTGCAGACATCTTTGCTATGGGCGCAACACCAACTGCCTTGCTAGTTGGTCTTTCGCTTCCTTCCGATACCCCGGTTTCTTGGGTTATGGGTTTGGCGGATGGTTTGAGTGAAGAAGCATCGCTAGTCGGAGTGACCGTAGTCGGGGGAGACATAGTTCGCGGTGACTCGATTGCAATTAGCGTTACTGCCTTAGGTGAACTTGGTGAGCAATCAGCAATTCTGCGATCCGGTGCAAAACCCGGAGATGTTTTAGCGCTTGCTGGCCGCCTTGGGTTTGCTCAAGCTGGACTGTTAATGCTTTCCCGCGGCTTTAGATCACCACGAGTTTTAGTTGGTGCGCACCGCGTACCAGAACCACCATATGAATTAGTTCGGCTGGCAACTCATGCGACTTCAATGATCGACATCAGCGATGGCTTAGTTTCAGATTTGAGTCACATCGCTAAAGCCTCTGGAGTTTCAATAAACATCCAAACATCAGAATTCGAAATCCCAGAACCGCTAGCTGCTGCAGCCTCAGCGTTCAATGGCGATGCGTTGGAATGGATATTGACTGGCGGCGAAGACCATGCGTTTGCAGCAACGTTCACAACGGCCCTTGATGTGCCATCTGGTTGGACGATCATTGGTTCCGTTGCAACAGGCGAGCCAGGTGTAACAGTTGATAGCGAGATCTATTCCGGCAAAGGCTGGGATCACTTTTCAACCAACTAAAAATCCCCCCAGCTAAAAGCCGAGGGGATTAAAAAGTTTAGATTCGGATCAGACGCGGGAAACTTTTCCAGCCTTGATGCATGAAGTGCAAACATTTAGACGCTTTGGCGAGTTGTTAACAACTGCGTGCACGGTCTGGATGTTTGGATTGAAACGACGCTTGGTACGACGGTGTGAGTGGGAAATGGCGTGGCCAAAGCCTGGGCCCTTGCCACAGACGTCACATACAGCAGCCATTTTGACTCCTTGAAGATTGATGGGTTTGCTTGGTTAAGCCTTGCCAGACTACCTGCGAATGCTCAGAAATTCCAATTCGGGTGTAATTAAAGCCTGTAACTGCGGGCTTATGACTCATCGAGAAACCTCCGACACAGGTAACCTAGGGGCGTGACAAACACTGGGAATGCGGTAATTGATGCTGATGTTTTCCGCGCAGCCATGGCCCAATTTCAGGACTTACTGGCCAAAAATGAGCAGTTGCTCAATGATTTAAACGTTTATCCGGTGCCAGATTCTGACACTGGCTCAAATTCGCTGCACACGCTTAAGGCAGGCATTGCCAACACTTCGGGCCACGTGACCGACGTAGGTGAGTTCGCGACTGCCCTAGCCGCGGGAGCTGCAAAAGCAGCAATGGGAAATTCGGGCGTGATCTTGGCGCAGTATCTTCAAGGTCTTGCGCAGGGACTATCGAAAACCGCTACTCCCGATCAGTGTTCACCGAGCGAATGGCAGCAGGCGCTACAACAAGCCGCAGTTGTTTCTCGTGAGTCAGTATTAACTCCAGCTGAAGGCACAATGCTCACGATTGCTGATGCTGCTGCCAAGATTCCAGCTCAGACAGATTTCAAAAAGTATTACGAGCAAATTCAACTAGCAGTTCGGGCGGCTGTTATTGATACTCAATTCTTGTTACCTGAACTAAAACAACTCCTCTTCTTGTATCTTGTGCTTGTGACTTGTGACTTTGTGACTAAAATTCAATAAATTCTAACACATATACCAAATGGGAGGAGAGAACAAACAAT
>CAIYGJ010000078.1 GCA_903925705.1 uncultured Actinomycetes bacterium
ATTTTGAATAAGGTTTACTCGCAAAAACCTGCAGCTGGCTCCAAAGCCCCTAAGGGCTCCGTTATCACGATCGAAATTGTCTAACGAAAACTATTTTCGTTCCCGAAGCATGTCGGCAACCTGAAACGCTAGGTCTAAGCTCTGGATTCGGTTTAATCGCGGATCGCAAGCAGTTTCATAACGAAAAGGTAAGTCCGTTTCACTAACTCCACCGATACCGCCTAAGCATTCGGTGACATCATCGCCCGTTAGTTCTATGTGAATTCCGCCTGGGTGAGTTCCTAAAGCCTTATGAACCTCAAAGAAACCCCGAACTTCGTCGATGACGTCATCAAGTAGTCGGGTCTTATGGCCAGAGGCAGCTTCTTTAGTGTTGCCATGCATGGGATCGCAAACCCACAAAACCGGATGGTCGGTTTTTTGAACCGCAGCAACTAATTTTGGTAGCACTTCCCTGATGTTGCTTGCACCCATTCGAGTGATGAACATAAGTCGGCCTGGAATCTTTTCCGGATTCAACTTCTCAAGAAGTCCCAGGACGTCAGCTTCTGTTGTCTTTGGACCAATCTTTACACCAATTGGATTCTTGATTTTAGAAACAAAGTCAATGTGGGCACCGTCAAGATTGCGAGTACGCTCACCCACCCAAACAAAATGCCCAGATACGTCGTAGAGATTTCCCGTTCTGGAATCAATTCGAGTTAAAGGTTTTTCGTAATCTAGGAGTAACGCTTCGTGACTGGCGTAGAAATCAGCGCGCTTGAATTCTTCCGGATCGGCACCGCATGCAGTCATAAACGAAAGCGCGCGATCAATTTCTTCGGCCATTTCCTCATAGCGCTTACCGGGTGTTGATTCACTGACAAAGTCTTGGTTCCAGGAATGAACTTGGCGAAGGTCAGCGTAGCCACCTTGGGTAAATGCTCGCACGAGGTTTAAGGTCGCGGCGCTCGCGTGGTAAGTCTGAACTAAACGCATTGGATCTGGCTGTCGCGAATCAGGAGTGAACTCAAGACCGTTAACTGCATCACCTCGGTATGACGGCAAACTAACTCCATCAATGGTTTCGTCAGACGAACTTCTCGGTTTGCCATACTGGCCAGCAATTCGCCCGATTTTAACGACTGGCATTGAAGCGCCGTACGTTAGAACAATCGCCATTTGAAGCACAGTTTTCAACCTGGCTCGAATCGAATCTGCGGTATTTGCTACAAAAGTCTCAGCGCAATCGCCGCCCATTAAAACAAAAGCATCGCCGTTGGTCGCAGCTGCGAGTCTGGATTTGAGTTCATCGCACTCACCAGCAAAAACTAATGGTGGAAGCGCTGCCAAAATTTGTTGAGCGTGCGCCAAGCCTTCAGCAGATGGCCAAGCAGGTTGTTGGGCAGCTGGCAGATTGGGCCAAGAGATATCACTCACATCCCCTAGATTAGTGGCGTTTCTCGTGGTTCACTAAATCTGCATATCCCGTTGCGTAACCTAGCCACCACTAGAATTAGGACATGCCAATCAAAAAAGTCGCACTACTTACCGCAGGTGGATTAGCCCCTTGCCTTTCCTCTGCGGTTGGCGCGCTGATTGAGGAATACACCAGAGTTGCACCTGACGTAGAAATAATTGCTTACCGCAACGGTTATCGCGGTTTATTGCTTGGTGATTCGATCGCAATTACA
>CAIYGJ010000079.1 GCA_903925705.1 uncultured Actinomycetes bacterium
CCAGAAGCTTTGGCTTTTGATCCAATGTTGGTTAAGCGCCTCCAGCGCATGCGCGCTGCTCGCCAAAGAGCACGCTCTGCACGTCGCCTGGGTATCGAACTTAAGAATTAGGTTTAAGCCGTGTCTGGCCCACAAACCTTTAATCAAAAAGTCACAATCCCGCTTGTAGTTATTCTTGCCACAGTTGTTGGCCTATTTGTAGTCGGTTCCAAATTAATGAATTTAGATTCTAATTCGGTTGCTGAAGAGCCAATTGTTAGCGCATCCGCCGAGCCAACGAATCCTGTAGTTACTCCAAGCACTGATGCATCTGTTGATCCTGGCGCAGATGTAATCGGTCGATTGCCGGTGATAGTTCTAAACGGAACTGAGACTGCAGGACTTGCAAAGTCAATGAGTGATGACCTACATGATGCGGATTGGGTTGTTGAAGAAACTGGTAACTGGACAGGTGAGCTGTTGCTTGAAACGACGATTTTTTACCCAACTAATGGCTTTAGTTCTGCAGAAGAATTAGCAACCCAAACAGGTGGCACGCCAGTTGAGGCAACAGCAGACATGAGCCAGACCGCTTTAACTTTGGTAGTTATTAAATAGCCAGTTATCCAATGGTTAATGGGCAAGTATTCAAGTTTGATACTCGAAATTGCTTTTTCCTAGCGTCCTGATACAGTTTTTCCACGGACGCAGTAAATGCATCTAAAAACTGAATACACCTCATCCAGAGGGGCAGAGGGAACGGCCCGTTGAAGCCCCGGCAACCACCGCAGAACCGTTAAGGCCTTGCGACACGGTGCCAATTCCGACTAAAGACAGTTCGCTGTTTTTAGTACAGATGACGAAAGGCTTCCAGCTCAATGTCTGTAACACTCGAAAGAATCGATACTGCGCCATTTGGCGCGGCCACCCATCTTGTCTGTCGCGCTTGCGGCGCTCATGCAAAACTTGGTGCCGACTATTCCTGTTGGGAATGTTTTGGTCCACTTGAAGTTGCATATGATTTTGGAACGGTAACAAGAGAACAGATCCAATCAGGTCCTTTCTCGTTGTGGCGATATGCCGCGTTGTTGCCGGTTCCAGCAAACATTGCCGAATCTCGCAATTTGGCCCCAGGTATGACCCGGTTGCATCGCGCTGACAACTTGGCGAAAGCCTTGGGCATTACTGGCACGCTTTGGGTAAAAGATGACAGCGGTAATCCAACTCACTCGTTTAAAGATCGCGTCGTTGCAGTAGCGCAAAGCGCAGGCATTCAACTTGGATTTAATACTTTGGCCTGCGCATCGACTGGAAACCTTGCTCACGCGGTAGCAGCAGCTGCCGCGCGAGCCGGACAAAAGTCAGTAGTTCTGGTTCCTTCGAATTTGGAACAACACAAGATCCAGGCAACTGCGGCTTACAACGGTCACGTGATTGGTATCGAAGGAAACTACGACGACGTTAACCGCCTGTGTGGCGAGTTAATTGGTGAAGAAGTTTCCGCTAATTGGGGATTTGTAAACGTAAACCTTCGTCCTTATTACGCAGAAGGTTCTAAAACTGTTGGGTATGAAATTGCCGAACAACTTGGCTGGAGACTTCCAGATCAAGTTGTTATTCCGGTTGCCTCTGGAGCACTACTTACCAAAGTCGATAAAGGCTGGCGTGAGTTTGTGGAACTTGGTTTAGTTGAAGATCGCCTATGGCGAGTATTCGGCGCGCAAGCCACCGGATGTAATCCAGTGTCAACTGCTTGGGCCCAAGGTACGGATGTAGTTCGTCCAGTTAAGCCGGACACAATTGCAAAGTCATTGGCAATTGGAAATCCAGCTGATGGACCGTATGCCCTAGATGCAGTTCGCCGCACGAATGGCGCTGTTGGGGATGTCACTGACGAAGAAGTAGTTGAAGGTATTCGATTGCTTGCTGAATGTGAAGGAATCTTTGGCGAGACATCAGGCGGAGTAACAGTTGCGGTCACTCGCAAGCTGCTTGCTGAAGGCTTACTTGATCCAACTGCTGAAACTGTAATTGTTAATACTGGCGAAGGCCTTAAAACTCTTGATGCTGTGTCAACCGGTAACGGTTTCTCAGCGACTATTTCTCCAAATGTCGAATCCGTTGCAAAAGTTATCGAAGGTGCCTGATGAGTGTTACAGTCCGAATTCCAACAATCCTGCGGGCCTATGTGTCCGATCAATCAACTGTGGAAGTTGATCCAACTCCAGAAACATTGCAAGGCGTATTAGATGCCCTTGAAGCAATGGCACCTGGCATTTTGCAGCGGGTGATTTCCGATACTGGTGAATTACGACGCTTCGTGAATGTATATGTCAATGATGATGACGTGCGCTTCCTTGAGGGACTTAATTCCCCAACTGCCGCTGGCGTGACTGTATCTATAGTCCCAGCGGTTGCAGGCGGATAAAAGACTTACTTTTGCGGTTAACACAAGGCAAAAAACTTATAGTTCGTGGCGTTTTTCACAAATGTGGCAAATACCTTGTGCTTATGTGCCGTAGAGTTAATTTTGGTCGAAGGCAAGCATTTCGTTAGAGAGCAAGACTCGAAGACAAAGATTCGCGAGCACGATGCGAACTCTCACCTTGGTGGGCAGGGAGCAAGACCCGAAGCGGCAAACGTCGCTTCGACCCATTAAGAAAAGAGATGCCATGTTAGGCACAGTCAAGTGGTTCA
>CAIYGJ010000080.1 GCA_903925705.1 uncultured Actinomycetes bacterium
GCAACTCAGAAGTGATATTGCACAAAACAACACCTTTTTGGGCTTACACCGTCCCCAATTCGCTGATTTGGTGCTGTTGGCTGCGCAATGTGTCTTCATCATCGTTTTGCCGACTAATAGTAAAGATTAGTGGGAAAAATACATTATTCCCATTTTGAAGGGCATTTTGATTTATCCGGCATGACCACCACCGCACGAATTGCGAGTAGAAGACCCTTCTGTTTTAAAAGAAGTGCCCAAAAGTTAGCCAAAAATTGCAGTAATTCGCGTTTTAACGTACCTTCTAGCGAGCATTATCAAACCGACTCGGTAGAGTCTAGGGACTTAGTCCATAAAACTTAGGCTTTAACTAAAGGGGAATACCATGGCTGCGAAACCAGCTAAGAAAGCGCCAACAAAGGCAAGTGCTGCCAAAAAGGCTCCAGCTGCGAAAAAGACAGCAACGACTAAGAAGGCGACCCCTGCCAAGAAGGCTCCTGCTAAGAAGACTCCTGCTAAGAAGACTCCTGCCAAAAAAGCACCCGCCAAGAAGGCTCCACTTAAGAAAGTACCTGCCAAGAAAGTTGCCCCCGTTAAGCCTGTGAAAAAAGTTGCCGAACCTAAGCCAGTAATTGTTAAAGAACCAAAAGTTACTAAAGCTCAACTAGCGGCAATTGCAAAAGCTGAAGCCGCAGCGGCTGCAGCGCTAGCTGGCCCACCGGTTCAAGTAATTAATCCAATTGGTTCTGTTGGCTTACCATCGGTTCGTAAAGCGGTACCAGGTAAAAAAGCAGCACCTAAACATCCAGTAGTTCAAGAAGATGAATCAAACTGGACCAAGACTGAGTTAAATGCGGTGCGCAAGATGCTAACTTCCGAAGCCGAAGAGCTAGCTGTCGAAATTGCTCAAGCTGAAGAAAATTTTCATGCCTTAATCATGGAAAGTGGTGAAGGTGCTGGTGACGATCAGGCAGATGCCGGTACAAAGACATTTGAGCGCGAGCACGAGATATCGATTCTTTCTAATAAGAAAGACTTACTCGATCAAACTAATCGCGCATTAGAGCGAATTGAAGCCGGCACTTATGGTGCGTGCGAGAACTGTGGCAAGCAAATTGGAAAGCTTCGGTTACAGGAAGCAAACCCACGTGCAACTATGTGCATGCCTTGTCGCGAGCGTGAAGACCGTTCCTAACGTCGTGTATCGTCGCCAACTTCTCGTAACTGCACTAATAGTTGTATTGCTGGATTTGGCAACTAAAGCCTGGGCTGTGGCAAGACTTGAAAATCAGTCAGACATTAAAGTCATTGGCGAATTTCTCAAACTCTCGTTTGTGAGAAACCCAGGAGCTGCATTTTCCTTCGGCACGAGTGTCACCTGGGTATTTACGCTCATAGCAATTGGTGTCAGCATTGCCATTTTAGTTATTTCGAAAAACGTTACAAATAAACCATGGGCAATTGCACTGGGCGGATTACTCGGTGGCGCAGTTGGAAACTTAATTGATCGAATTTTTCGAAGTCCAGAAGTTTTTCACGGTCATGTAGTGGATTTTATTTCCGTTCCAAATTATCCAACGTTTAACATCAGCGATAGCGCTGTAGTTTTATCAGCGATCACAATGGTGATCCTTTCGTTTCGAGGAGTCGAGTATCAAACTCCAGATGCTCTTCCAGTAAATCTTGATGCGGAGCAAAAATGATTCGTACTTGGCCGATCGATGAGTCACTTGAGGGTGAGCGTTGTGACGTGGCGTTATCTAGATTGACAGGAGAGTCACGCGCAACGTGTGTCACTTTGCTTGAGGAGAAACGAGTCACCCTAAATCAAAAGATTGCGCAAAAGAGTGCACGCTTAGCGTTCGGCGATGTAATTGAAGTCGATCTTCCAGATCCGGACATGTACGAAGCCGAACCTACGGTCGAGTTACCAATCGTTTTTGAAGATGACTCATTTGTCGTAATTGATAAACCAGCCGGAGTTGCCGCTCATCCCAGCCAAGGTTGGTCTGGACCAACAGTTACTGGCTCATTAACGGCAATGGGAACTGTTCTAACCTCATTTGGCCCAACTGAGCGCAAAGGCATTGTGCATCGCTTAGACGTCGGCACTAGCGGTTTGATGGTGGTTACCAAATCCGAACGAGCATATGTCAGCATTAAAGATCAATTTCGCGATCGCACTGTTGACAAGATTTACCACACATTAATTCAGGGCAGACTCGATCCAATAAATGGAACGATCGATGCTCCGATTGATCGTCATCCATCCTCTTCGTATCGATTTGCGATCATGAGTGGTGGGCGTCCAAGTATCACGCACTACGACACTCTTGAATCCTTTGCTTACGCATCATTATTAGAAGTTCACTTGGAAACTGGTCGAACTCATCAGATTCGAGTTCATATGTCAGGTCTTCGCCATCCTTGCTGTGGCGACCTTACATATGGCGCCGACCCAACATTGGCTGCGAAATTGAAGCTTGATCGGCAATGGTTGCACGCAGTTCGCTTAGGTTTTGAGCATCCAGTTTCTGGGGATCGGGTTACATTTCACTCGGAATATGCCCCAGATTTAGCCAAGTCCTTGGAACTGGCAAGAAACCTTTAGCCACGACCCTGGACTTGGTCCTGAATATTCAGCCAAGTTCTTGCACTTGACTAAAACCGTCCAGCCACGCAAATTTCACTTCGACCCACTGCACTTTCTTGTCACAGGGCGCAGGTAACCTAGGGGAGCGTCCTTCCTCTCGCGTACTTACCCTCTGAAACAAAAGGAACTAATCCTGTGAGCAATGACTCGTTCGTGCATCTACATGTGCACTCCGAGTATTCAATGCTGGATGGTGCTGCCCGCCTCACAGACCTTTTCTCAAAAGCTGACGAATTGGGTATGCCTGCGATTGC
>CAIYGJ010000081.1 GCA_903925705.1 uncultured Actinomycetes bacterium
AAATCGCAACAATGTTTGGATGGTTTAGGCCAGCTGCAGACTGTGCTTCGCGGCGAAACCGCTCTTGGAACATTGGGTCGCGCGCTAGGTCAGGACGTAAAACCTTGATAGCTACGCGTCGATTTAATCTACGATCCGTGCCTTCATATACTTCGGCCATGCCGCCACGGCCAATTACTTGTCCGACGTCATATCGATCACCAAGATGGGTGAAGGTACTCACTAGATCTCCTCATTACTTCGCTACGTGCATTACTTACTCTATTCTTACCTATTGTTTTAAGACTGCTCGCATCACGGCGGCGGCAATTGGCGCCGCTAACGCATTGCCACTGACTTCGGTAGCGCCACCACCATTTTGTAACACAACAGCAACTGCGATTCTTGATTGCTCACTCGGGGCTAACCCAACAAACCAGGCATGTGCTGGTTCTCCTGGTGTATTTTCGGCAGTTCCAGTTTTACCACCAACGCTCACCCCAGAAATCCTTGCATTTGATGCAGTTCCTTTTGCGACGACTCCGACCATCATGGAACGCAAGATCTTCGAGTTTTCAACCGACATGGCTCGCCCAAATGCTGACGGGTTGGTATTTTGCAACACAGTTAAATCTGGACCCAGTACTTGACTGATCAAATATGGCTTCATCACAACACCATCATTAGCAATCCCAGCCGCCACCATAGCCATCTGTAAGGCAGTGGCTCGAACATCAAATTGTCCAATAGCACTCATTGCAGTTTGGGGCTTATTCAAATCTGTTGGAAATCGGCTGATTGCGGCAGTCATGGGCACATCAAACTCAGATTCAAATCCAAACTTTTTGGCCTGTTCGCTAATTGCATCTGCGCCCAATTCCATTCCTAGCCAGGCAAACGCAGTGTTGCACGAAATTTCCAAGGCGCCTTGCAATGTTGTTGAGTCACCAGCGCCGCAAGCTTTTCCAGTCCAGTTACCTAGCTGGACATCAGTTCCAGGAAGATTTATCTGTGCCGGACCGGGCAGCGTGGATTCAGCTGAGTAATTTCCGGACTCTAGTGCCGCCGCCGCGGTAACCAATTTGAAAGTTGAGCCGGGTGGAAGTGTCATCGCGAGTGGTCTGTTGAGCATTGGTTGCTTTGGATCAGCATTTAGTTCTTCGTACGTATCCTGAATATTTTGAGCATCATGACTTGAAAGTAAGTTTGGATCAAATGATGGCGAACTAGCTAATGCCAAAATTGCGCCAGTTACGGGATCGATAGCAACCACTGCGCCAGTTCTGCCATTTAATGATTTCACTGCAGCAGCTTGGGCATCGGGATCAATCGTTAATCGAATTGCTCCGCCTTTTGGCTCGCGATTGGCAAACAATTGTTGAAGACGATCAACAAAGAAACGACTGTCATTGCCCGCCAACACACTATTTGCCTCAGACTCAATTCCAGTTGCGCCATAAACCATGGAATAGAACCCAGTGATCGAGGCATATGTTGAGCCATCTGCATATTCACGTAGGTACTTCAGAGCATCAGTGGTAGGTGTTGATTCCACTATTGCTTGTGATCCCAGCAAGATTGGGCCGCGCTCGCGAGAATACTCAGTTAATGTCACGCGCTGATTTCCGGCCTGACTTCGTAAGTCACCGGCTTTGAATACTTGGATGTAAGAGAGATTGATAATCAAAGCGAGTAAAAGCAAAACAATCACAGAAGTAACTCGATTTATTTGTCTAATCATCGCTAGTACCATCCTGACGCAAAACCAATTCAGCGTCGCTAACTTCAGGCGCTCGAGCTGCATTCGATATTCGAATTAGTATCGCAATAATTATGTAGTTTGCTACCAATGACGATCCACCATAAGACAAAAATGGTGTCGTTAATCCGGTAAGTGGAACCAGTCTGGTTACGCCACCAACAACGATAAATGTTTGAAGGCCGACAACTGTTGTTAAACCAATTGCAAGTAGATTTCCAAAGGGGTCGCGGGTAGCAACTGCGGCTCGAGCACCACGCTCAACGACAATTGCAAATAACAATAAAATTGCAATCAATCCCATCAAGCCCAACTCTTCACCAAGCGCAGAAGTTATGAAGTCAGTCTTTGCAAATGGAACCAGCTGCGGATAGCCCTGTCCCCAACCAGTTCCGAAGATCCCACCATTGGCAAAACCGTAAAGCGATTGCACAATCTGAAAACCGGCCCCATTTGCATCGGCGAAGGGATCCAACCAAACATCAAAGCGAACTCGCACGTGACCAAATGCCCGGTAAGCCAAAGCGCCACCCACTGATAAGAGCACTGCGCCAATCAGAACCCAGGAACGTCTTCCGGTTGCAACATAAAGCATGACGATAAAGAGCCCAAATAGAAGTAACGAAGTTCCCAGATCTCGTTCCAAAATCAGAACCAGGAGCGCAGCAAGCCACACTAGAAATAGCGGACCAACATCTTTTGCGCGTGGGATACCTACGCCAAGAATTTTGTTATGAACTAACGCCAGCGAGTGGCGGCGTGAAACTAGAAAACCAGCGAAGAAAATAGTCAGGGCTACTTTGGCAAGTTCCCCGGGTTGAAAGGTAAAGCCAAGAATGTTTATCCAAAGTCGGGCGCCATTAATTTCGTTACCAATGAATGGAAGTAGTGGAAAAAATAGTAGGGCGATACCTGAGAACCCAGCAATGAACGTAAACCTTTGTAGTCTGCGATGGTCACGCACAAAAGACAAAACCAACATGAAGGCTACTAAGCCAACGACCATCCAAGTGAGTTGCAAGTACACGTCCGGCGTTGGCATCGGACTTCCATTGCTCACAGCGCGTTGGGCAGCAGCAACATCTAATCTATGAATCATTGCTAGCCCAAGCATGTTTAGGGCAGCCACGCTCGGCAATAAGAGGGGATCAGCGTATGGTGCCTGCCAGCGCACAACAGCATGCGTCAATAGCAACAAAATTCCAGCACTTAGCAAGGAAGTCCAGCCACCCAATGACGATTCGCCCGTTGCTGAATCCACCAAAATCCAAGCGAAAACTCCGATCAGCCAGGCTCCAGCAATTAGTGCTAGCTCTGCAGAGCGCCGAGTCGATACTCGATAACGGCTAATTGTTTCGCTCACGGAGCGATCTCCGGACAACCAGGTGTCGCAGGAGTTAGCACGCACAAGTCAGCACTTAGTTTAAGTCGATCGACGGCAGCTTTTGCATTCTCAAAATTTCCAGATTCAAATGTTTTGTACACCTGGCTGCGCTCGTACTCAGGTAGTGTTCCTGCATTAACTTCAGTTAACTCAACCAGGCGATACATTCCGCCAGCAGGTACACCTTGAAAAATCGCAACTACATCATTTTGTGCATACACTCCGACAAACCATTGATTACCCAACCACCAAAGTGCTGCAACGAATCCGGCTGCGATTACTCCGATGGTTGAAAGCACTGGCACTAGCCAGCCCTTTTTAGTTTCAAGAATAATTCGATCAAGCAAATGAATAGAAGCTTCGCCTTCATCCGGAAAGTCAACGGCTGGCAATCGTGACTGATTAATTGAATCAGCCGCCGAACCAATGAGAACCGGGTCAACTTCGATACCATCGCTAACCACATCAGCAACTACAACCGTGATGTTGTCAGGTGCGCCAGCTGACATCGCAGCATCAATAAGCAGCGTTACGGCTTGAGTTAAATCATCATGCGATAGACATTGAGCAATCTGCTCTGCATCGATAACCCCACAAAGGCCATCACTGCAAAGCAAGTAGCGATCGCCTTCACGAGTTTCTCGGACTGACAAATCAACTTCAACTGCATGTATCCCATCAATTGCGCGCATCATTAGGTTGCGCCTGGGATGTACCGCTGCTTGTTCTGGCGTGATTTCACCCGAGTCAACCAAAGTCTGAACAAAGGTGTGATCCTTTGTCATTTGCTGTAATTCGGAATCGCGATATACGTAAGCACGAGAATCACCGACATGTGCCATGGCAATACGATCTTCACGTAACGCAACCACGGTCATTGTTGTACCCATGCCCGCAAGGTCACGATTACCAGCAACTACATCGGCGATGTATTCACCAGATGTAATAACAGCTTCAGCTAGTTGATTAAGTACTTCGTCTGCAGCCAAGGATGACGAGGCTGCAGACACAACAGCTGCAATAGTGGCAGCGCTAGCTAGTTCGCCAGCTTCATGACCACCCATTCCGTCAGCAACGACAAGCAAGTTAGTAGCTGCATATCCGGCATCTTCGTTATTACGTCGCACCCTGCCGATTTCGGAGCGCGCAGCAAAACGAAGACTTAAACCAGTCATGAGCTCAATTCCATGCTGGTTCGACCAATTCGCAGCTGAGTTCCAGGGCGAAATACCGTAGGAGTGGAAACGCGAGTTCGATCTATCCAAGTTCCATTAGTTGAACCAAGATCCTCAACTATCCAGTGATTTCCATTTGGTGTTAAGCGCGCGTGATGTGTGCTGACAAAATCATCATCTAAAACAATTGTGGCGTCTGGTGCGCGCCCGATAATAATTGGCGACGAACCTAAGGGCACCGATGTGCCAGTTAGGGCACCTTCAACAATTACAAGCTGAGTGGAAGTTTTCCGAGCCCGAAGTGTGGGTCTTGGACTTGGACGCCTAGTTGATCGTGCTGGAGTCAGTGATTTGGCGTCACGAGGTGCTTGCAGATCTCGTCGTAAAACAGAAACTACTGTTAAAACAAACCACCAAAGTGCAATCAGAAACCCGATTCGCAAAATGCTAAGCAATAACTCAGACATAACTAACTCACTTACTCATGTAAGTCAGAGTGATGTTTCCAATTTTAATAATTGAGCCATCACGAAGTACGGACTCGCTAGCTCGGTTACCATCAACGACTGTTCCATTTGTTGAATCAAGATCGCGAATTAATACATCAGAACCTAAAACAATTTCACAATGCAAACGACTAACGCTTGTGTCATCGATCTGGATGTCCGCTTCAATTCCGCGTCCAATGCTTGTGATTGATTTGGCAATCTTAAACTCTTCACCAGTTACCGAAGTTAGGTATGGGGTTGCTTCCGGTGTGAACACCGTTAATGGAACTTGCGGAGTCGAATCCTGAACAACTGAAGATGGCACTGCGGTGACTAATGATCGCTTAGCTGCCGTGCTGCGAATTCGAAAAACACCAGTTTCTAACTCCTGATCTAAGTTGAAAGTGACTTGAGCGGCATCGACCGTGGTGTAGCGCTGCTCATTTGAATAGGAATCGGCCAAGGAGCCAAGTTCAGCGCCCAGGGTCTCAAAGTAGGTAGCAAGGCGCTCGTGGTCAACGGGACCTAGTTCGATTATGAAGATGTTCGGTACAACAGTTTGCCCAGTTATGGTGTCAGCGCGATTATCGATTTCTTGCTGCAAAGCAGCACCCAGTTCAACAGGCTGAACTTCAGATTTAAAGGCTTTGGAAAATGACCCATTTACGATTCGGTCAAGGCGCTGTTCCAGATTGTCGAGTAAACCCATCTGAACTCCTTGGCTAGGCGCGAACTGAAAAATTCACAGTTATTCGCAGGCTTCAATTCTACTTGAAGGGTGGATATCTATGACTTTCTTGAAAGCCAGCAGAAAAGTAGGGTTTTTACGCTACAAACGCCAAAACAAGTAGCAGAGCCACAATTACAGCAGTGATGGCCACGCCAACTTTTGTAACTAGCAATTTCGAAACCGCTGGTATGTAAGTTGAAATGATCAGGACAAGGCCAAGCATCCAAAGTGGAGCGCCTTTTACAAATGAGTTTTGGTATCGCCAATTGATCATGCCAAGTGCGAATAGTAGGTAACCGGCCCAGCGCATATTCAAAATTATTGTTTCCACTTACTAACCGTATCGGCGAAGGTCATGCACTTTTGCTCGAACACTCAAACAACAGTTGCTAGATCAGCCGAAGCAGGCAATTATGGGGATATGGCTACTGCATCAAACCTTTATGACTTGTCCTTTATAAATAACCGTGGTGAATCAGTTTCACTCTCTGACTATTCAGGTAAGCCAATCCTGGTAGTAAATACCGCAAGTAATTGCGGGTTCACGCCTCAGTATGAAGGTCTGCAGAAACTTCAAGAAGATTTCAGAGAACAGGGACTAATAGTTCTAGGATTTCCTTGCGATCAATTCGCACATCAAGAACCAGGTAATGATGCGCAAATTGATGAATTCTGCAAAGTTAACTACGGCGTAGATTTTCCACTTTCACAAAAAGTAAATGTAAACGGAAAAGATGCTCATCCAATTTTTCAGTTTCTAAAAAGCAAGTCAAAGGGTTTGCTCGGCGGAGCTATTAAATGGAACTTTACAAAGTTCTTGATTGCACCCGATGGCGAGTCAATCAAGCGTTATGCACCAAATACAACGCCAGAAGACATTCGCTCAGACATCGAAGCACTGTTGCCAAATAGCAATTCCTAATAATCGGTCCATCTACTGACATGATGGAGGCACTATGTGCCTTTCGCCCGAAGTTGACCTTGCCGCTGGAATCATCATTTCCGTTGTTGCAGTCGATGCAATTCGCCACAATCGACATAACCGAACATTGCCAATTGCAATATTACCTGGAGTTTTTGCGTTACATTCCTTTGCATCTTTGTTCGTGTGGTGGTCGTT
Organism: uncultured Actinomycetes bacterium; assembly: GCA_903925705.1. Lineage (GTDB taxonomy): Bacteria > Actinomycetota > Actinomycetes > S36-B12 > UBA5976 > UBA5976. Next base: position 6,636 of record CAIYGJ010000081.1, read on the forward strand.
TCAAGGAACTGTTCCAGACTCAATCGGTAAGGCGGCTACCGGCCTTTACATTTTTATAGCATTCGTACTCCTTCCCATTTACGTTCCGCTAGCTACTCTTCTAGTCGAGCCGCATGGTTGGCGACGACATGTCTTGCAAGGATTTACGGTGATTGGAACAATCGCTGGTTTGGTCTATTTGTATTACATAGTTCAAGGGCAGGGAACCGTTCAAGAATGCACGGCATATTTGGATTTTCACGTAGCTGGTCCCTCTTGGTTAATGAGTGCGTTTTATGGCGCAGCAACATGTGGGGCAATGCTGTTCTCTGGATATCGACCGCTGTTCATATGGGGCGTACTTAATTGCATTGCGATCGTAGTTTTGAATGAACGGTTATCCCATGCCTTGCCATCGCTTTGGTGCTTATGGGCAGCATGTACGAGCTTCTTTGTTTCCTGGTTCCTCCGAGATTTGATAAAGCTTCGGCATGCAGGCGGGTCTTGGCCTTGGGTGTCTCACCTACGCTAGAGGCATGACTATCGATCCAGCGCTGGCTGAGTATGTAGCAAGCTGGGTATTACAAGATCCAGATCCGGTAACTAAAGCCCAACTTTCGGATCTTTTGAATTTAGCCCAAACGGATCAGTCAGCACTTGCTGAATTGCAGGATGCATTCTCAGCGCCGCTTGAATTTGGGACAGCAGGTTTACGTGGTGCATTGGGTGCCGGACCGAATCGAATGAATCGGGTAACGGTTTTGCAGGCGGCATCGGGTCTTGCACAGTATTTAGTTCAACAAGGATTTGTAGGACAAAAAGTTGTTATTGGATTCGATGCCAGATATAACAGTGAAGTCTTTGCAAAAGATACGGCGCTCGTTATGTCGGGTGCCGGTTTACAGCCAATTGTTTTTTCACATGTCGTACCGACACCAGTTTTAGCATTCGCGATTCGACAGCAGGGCGCGTGTGCGGGAGTTATGGTCACTGCGAGTCATAACCCACCACAAGACAACGGATACAAAGTGTATTTAGGTGATGGCCGACAGATAGTTTCGCCAGTCGACGAACAAATTTCAACTTTAATCAAATCCGTATCTGACGTTAGAGAAATTGGCCAAGGAGATGCCGCAACAGTAGTCAGTGATGATGTGATCAATTCATACGTATCACTAACTTCGCAACTCATTAGTTCTGGTCCAACTACAGACACACAAAGAAAATCTGTGACTTCGGTATACACAGCTATGCATGGTGTGGGTTGGAAAACTCTGCAGTCTGTATTAAGTGACTCTGGATTTGTTGAGCCAATTGCTGCCCTGGAACAACGAGATCCTGACCCAGCATTTCCGACCGTGGCGTTTCCAAATCCAGAGGAGGTCGGCGCTCTCGACATTGCGCTTGCCTTAGCTAAGAAACATTCAGCAGATGTGTTGCTCGCAAATGATCCTGATGCGGACCGTTTTGCGGCAGCCGCGCCTAACTCTGCAGGAGATTGGATCACACTTCGAGGAGATCAGATTGGTGCGCTGCTGGGATGGTGGATGATCGAACGAGCAAAACTAACTGGCGCAAAACTTTCTGGCACTTTTGCAAACTCAATCGTGTCGTCGATGATGCTAGAACCTATTGCAAAATCAGCTGGACTTAAATACGAATCAACGTTAACTGGATTCAAATGGGTATCTAGAGTCAACAATCTGACGTTTGGGTATGAAGAAGCGCTCGGTTATTGCGTAGACCCACACAATGTGAGCGATAAAGACGGGGTTTCAGCAGCTGCAATTTTCTTGGAATTGTTGGCTCACTTAAAGAGTCAAGACAAGACGATCTGGCAGGTATTAGATGAACTAGCCCTGTCACATGGATTGCACGCAACGGATCAGGTCTCAGTGCGAGTATCGAGCGGTGATCAAGTGGCAATGACAATGGCGGCTATGCGGAGCAATCCTCCCACTGAACTTGGTGGCTTAAAGGTAAGCGCAATCGATGATTTAGCAATAAGTTTTGGCGAGCTTCCAAAGACAGATGCAGTCATAATTCATTTAGCCGGAACAGACCAGATCGAAAAGGCTCGAGTAATTATTCGTCCAAGTGGTACTGAACCAAAAATAAAATGTTATTTAGAGGTCGTAGTTCGTAGCGAAGACCTAGGAATTGCAAAACAAACCGCCGATAATGAATTGAAGCGACTGGCTACTGATGCTGGGCCATTACTAAGTGGAGGCAATTGATGGATCGAAATGAATTAGCACAGATGATCGACCACACTTTGCTTAAGCCAGAGGCCACCAATGCAGACATTATTGCGCTGTGTGCTGAAGCAGCTGAACTAGGAACTTTTTCAGTTTGTGTCTCTCCAACTTTTGTAGCTTTGGCCGCAGCTAAAGTTTCCAACGGAGTTAAGGTCGCAACTGTTTGCGGTTTTCCGAGTGGAAAACATGAGGCTGAAATAAAGGCTGCTGAAGCTAAACTTTCGGTCTCTCAAGGCGCCCATGAAGTAGACATGGTTATTGATGTCGGTAGGGCAATCATGGGCGATTGGGATTACTTAGAGTCCGAAGTGTCGGCTGTTCGTAAAGCAACTGCTGGCGCATTATTAAAAGTGATTTTGGAGACTGCAGCTCTCACTGATGAGCAGATCGCCAAGGCCTGCCAGCGTTGCGAAAGCGCCGGCGCAGATTTTGTTAAGACGGCAACGGGTTTTCATCCTGCCGGAGGTGCTGACGTGCGAGCCATCAAGATTATGCATGAAACGGTAGGCGGTCGATTAGGCGTAAAAGCCTCAGGTGGAATTCGTAACCTTGAATTTGCAACCGAACTCATTGCAGCAGGTGCTACTCGCCTTGGACTTTCCAGTTCCCGCGCAATTCTTGATGGCGTCACTACAACTGGAAGTTATTAAGATCCCACTTGTTCGCGAAGTCTGGCATATCCAGGCTTAATGATCTGGTTGATGATATCGAGGCGTTGATCAAACGGTAGGAATGAACTCTTCATACCGTTCACCGTTAACCATTCAAGGTCGCGCAATGAGTAATCGAACGCTTCAACTAATGATGTCATTTCAGCAGACATCGAAGTATCTGACATCAAGCGGTTATCGGTATTCAAGGTAACTCGGAAGTTAAGTTTGCGAAGCAACCCAATTGGATGTTCCGCGATACTTGCAGCTGCACCGGTATCAACATTTGATTTAGGGCAAAGTTCAAGTGGGATTCGGCGGTCGCGAACGTAAGCAGCTAAGTCACCAAGCGTTACTGTGCCATCAGGATTTGTGGTGACATCGTCAATGATTCGGACTCCATGCCCAAGGCGTTCAGTGCCACAGAATTGGATTGCTTCCCAAATACTCTTTAAGCCAAATGCTTCACCTGCGTGAATAGTGAAGTGAGCATTGTTACGTTGTAAATATTGGAATGCCTCAAGGTGTTCGGTCGGTGGGTAGCCCGCTTCCTTACCTGCGATGTCGAATCCAACAACACCACGATCGCGATACTCAACAACAAGTTTGGCAATCTCAAGGGAAACATCAGCCATGCGCATTGCAGTTAGTAGCGCAACTACTCGAATCGATTTTCCTGCGTCGCGCGCTGCAGCTTCACCGTGCGCAAAACCGATTAGCACGTTGTCAATTACTTCGCGATAACTCAACCCTTTTGCAGTATGAAGTTCTGGTGCAAATCTAATTTCTGCATAAACAACGCCATCTTCAGCAAGATCCTGCGCACATTCACTTGCTACCCGCTGTATCGCATCGGGTGTTTGCATAACACCCACGGTGTGAGCAAAAGTTTCTAAGTAGATTTCAAGTGAGCCCTGCACTGCAGTGTGAAACCAATTACCCAGCTGCTCTTCATTGTCATATGGCAGAGCTGTGTAGTTATGAAGTTGAGCAAGTTCCAAAATGGTTTTTACACGAAGGCCACCATCTAAGTGATCATGCAAGACAACTTTCGGTACTGCCTTAATTACTGCTGGCGAAATCATGCGTCATCATCTCGATTAGCTAGCTCGGGTGCAAATGCCGGTACACAAATTGCTACGTAATGGGCATCTTCGCGAGTTAAGTAACGAACTTTTTCTCCAGCACGCGTGATTAATGCCTGTCCGGCGCCAACATTAATTGTTGTGCCCTCATGTTCCACATCAATCGAGCCTGTGATCACGATTGTGAATTCATCAAATGCAGGTGCTTGGGCAGGCTCAGACCAGCCAGCTGGTGCATGCATCACTGCAATGGAAACATCTTTGTCACCAGTTTTTACTCGGCCCACATATTCAGCAATTGATTTTCCACCAGGTACTGGAATCATGGTCGGTTCGCTAATTAACTCAGGCATGTATTCAGGATACTTGGGAAAGTTTCACAAACAAGTTTTAAACAACACGCTCAATGATTAATGGAAGTCGTGTTGAAATTTCAGACTCGGCACCAATTTCGTAACCTAGCGTTAAGACTTCTAAGGCGCTTGCAAAACGCTCGGGTTCATCGGTATGTAAAGTGAATAACTTTTGACCTTTAGTGACCTGCTCACCGTGTCCAACATGCCATTGAATTCCAGCGCCAAATTGCACTGAATCTTCTTTTCTGGCACGTCCTGCACCAAGCCGCCAACTAGCCATGCCAACTGCAAGTGCATCGAGTTTGGTTAGATAGCCAGAGGTTTCTGCAAATACATCTTGGGTTTCTCGAGCAACTGGCAATGGAACCGATAAGTCTCCACCTTGTGCTGCGATCATCGCTCGCCAGACATCCATTGCGGAACCATCAGCCAAGGCTGTCGCTGGATCTTTTAAATCAGATGCACCACTGGCTTCTAACATTTCTCTTGCCAAAGTCACAGTTAGTTCAACAACATCTTTTGGTCCACCGCCAGCAAGGACGTCCATAGATTCTTGAACTTCTAGCGCATTGCCCGCGGTTCGCCCAAGTGGTACATCCATTGCAGTTAACAATGCACGAGTAACTACCCCTGCATCGTTACCGATTCCAACCATGGTTGTGGCAAGTTCCCGAGCTTGATCAACGGTTTTCATAAATGCGCCAGATCCAACTTTGACGTCCAGGACAAGTGCGCCGGTACCTTCGGCAATCTTTTTACTCATGATTGATGCCGAGATAAGTGGAATTGATTCAACTGTGCCTGTCACATCGCGAAGCGCATAAATTCTTCGGTCAGCAGGTGCCAAAGTTTGGCTAGCTGCACATATAACTGCGCCGGTTGAATTTAGAACTTCAAACATCTCTGCATTTGTCAGACTGGCGCGCCAACCTTTAATGGATTCAAGTTTGTCTAATGTGCCTCCGGTATGACCGAGTCCGCGACCTGAAAGTTGCGGCACACTAACTCCACAGGCAGCAACTAACGGCGCAAGTGGCAAAGTGATTTTGTCACCGACTCCACCAGTGGAATGTTTATCTGCAGTTGGTCGGCCAAGTGCAGACCAATCCATAGTTTCGCCAGAATCAATGTAGGCCTTAGTCCAGCGCACAATCTCGCGGCGATTCATACCATTGAGCAAAATCGCCATCGCCATCGCTGACATTTGTTCTTCAGCAATCACATTACGAACGTAGGCATCAACAAACCAATCGATTTGCGCATCAGAGATTTCATGTTTATCACGCTTGGCTGCGATTATGTCGACGGCTGCATATGGTTCAGCGCTCATGATGTTTCGGATTTCACTCGGGGAAGTGTCATACCTATAAGGCTAATGCGTTTAAAGTCGATCCGTTAAATCATGTGCGCCGAATGCGTCCGGAAGTATCTCTGTCATTGACTTAATTCCTGAAACTGAATCAAGTAGACAATTTGGACCGCCATGTTCCCACAACAACTGGCGACAGCGACCGCAAGGCATGAGTGCATTTCCATGGCGATCCACACAGGCAATGGCAACAAGCTTTCCACCACCGGTGCTGATCAGGCTTGAGATCAAGCCACATTCAGCACACAGCGCGACGCCGTAGGAAGCATTCTCAACGTTGCAGCCAGTAACTATGCGACCGTCGTCAACTAACCCAGCAACACCGACTGGAAAGTTTGAATACGGCGCATATGCCTTCGACATCGCCTGACTGGCAGCAGCGCGCAATTCATCCCAATTTATTTCCATTAGTGATGATCTCCCTTTCTATATGGAACACCATCAGCAGCAGGTGGACGCAAGTTTTGTGAGGCAGTCGCCAGCACCAACAGGGTTGTTATATATGGCGCAACTTGAGCAACTTCAGGTGGAAATGACGATGCCGAGAAGTAAGCTCCGATCATTACCGAACCAAGAAGTAAGAAACCAATTGCAGAGTTGCGACGCGCGCGACGCAACATGATGCCACCGATCGCAAACAAAATAATTGCACCAAGCAAAATCAAACCCTTGACGTTTTGATTTCCGGTATCGATTAATCGCAAAGTATCGATGTAGCCAAACATCAACGCACCAGCGGCAGTACCACCTGGTCGCCAGTCACCAAAGATCATGGTTGCTAAACCAATGAAGCCTCGTCCAGCAGTATTGCCATTGCGATAGATGGTTGATGCAATCGAAAGATAAGCGCCGCCAAGTCCAGCAAGCATCCCGGAGAACACAACTGCTGCGTACTTAAACTGCACAACCTTAACGCCAAGTGAGTCAGCGGCCCACGGGTTTTCGCCAGCACTACGAAGGCGCAGACCAAAGGCGGTTTTCCAAAGTAAGTAACTTGTCATAACAAACAGTAAGAACGTGATGATTGTAAGAAGTGAAAGGTGATAAAACAGCCCAGCAAAGATTCCCGCAAGATCACTGATGAAGAAGATTCCTTTTTCATGAAGTGAGGTAAGTGGTTCCACAATGGATTCAATAGTGAAAGTTGGAATCTCCCCCTTGATAGGTGGTGATTGCGCTTGGCCACCACCAGGAGCATTTGTGAACAGCACGATCGCCAAGAACTTGGTTAAGCCAAGTGCTAGTAAGTTGATTGCAGTTCCAGCAATGATTTGATCAACACCGAAAGTGACCGCGGCTACGGCAAGTAACAAACCGCCGATAGCACCAAAAATCACACCAGCTAAGACTCCGGCCCAAACTCCCCATTGCCAGCCAGCCCAGCCCGCACCGAAAGTTCCAAGGATCATCATGCCTTCTAGGCCGATGTTAATTACACCAGCGCGTTCCGCCCAGATTCCAGCTAGACCAGCTAATGCAATTGGAGAAGCAAAGACCAAAGCCTGTGCAATTGTCACGGTGCTGGTTAGGTCACCATTACCGGTGATCGTGCGAGTGATTGAAAGCATTGTGATTGCCGTAAAGGCTGCACCGATAAATCTGCGAGATTTTAAGTAAGTCATACTGATGCCTCCTGCTTTGCCAATGCTTTAGCAACGCTTGTTTGCTCACTCTTAACTTGGTAGCGGCGAACAATCTCATATGAGATTACAACTACGATCACAATCAATCCCTGCATGATTGTAGAGATTTCACGAGGCACGCCTTCCAAAATCAATTGGCCACTTGAGATATCCAAGAATGCCCAAAGAATTGCACCTAACGCGATACCAATCGGATTGTTTCTACCCAGTAAGGCAATCGCAATTCCAGTAAATCCCCAGTCAGTTGGGAACTGTAATGAATAAGTCCCGGTGTCTCCTAGTAGATAAGGAAGTCCAACTAGTCCGGCAACCGCTCCAGATAGCAACATCGTCACATAAATCATTCGATTAGATTGCACGCCGCTAGTACGCGCTGCCGAAGCGGATTTACCGGTAGCCCGCAAATCAAAACCAAAACGAGTTCGGTTTAGAAGGAACCAGTATCCAATTCCGATGATGATCGAAATGAAGAAGAATCCGTAAATTGGAGTACCAGGATCAATGAAAGCAATTCCACGCAACATTCCAGATTCGGGAATTGGTTTGGTACCACGAATATTCAAACTGGTTTCTGTGCCAATGCTGGTGCGAACAATTAGGTAACTGATAATTCCAATTGCAATGAAGTTCAACATGATTGTCGAAATAACTTCACTCACCCCGCGGGCAACCTTCAACCAAGCGGCGATTCCTGCCCAGAGTGCACCAACAATCATCGCGGCAAGAATCGTTATGGTAACTGAAGCAAACTTTGGCAAAGTGAGATTGCTCGCAACTACTCCAGCAGCTAGAGCTCCAAGTACGTATTGACCGTTAACACCAATGTTGAACAAGTTCATTTTGAATCCAATAGAAACTGCCAACGCACTGAGGAAATAAATGGTCGCCAAGTTAAGCATCAGCGACATTGCTCTAGGTGAAGTTCCGTAAGTCCACATAGAAGCAAATACCGTAGAAACGCTGGCACCAATTGCAACCAGGATTACGGCAGTAACCGCTAACGATATGAATAGTCCAATTGCCGGAGCGATCAGACTGGTTCCAATTCTTCGAAGATTCATTACGCAGCCTCTCCGGCACCGGTCATTGCCGTACCCAATTCTTGTGGTGTGACTGTGGCCGGATCCGCATCAGCTACGAACTTGCCTCGAAGCAAAACTTTAATGCTGTCGCTCAATCCAATTAATTCGTCAAGATCCGCAGAAACTAACAAAACGGCTAATCCTGCCTGGCGAGCATTGCGGATGTGATCCCAAATTGCCGCTTGCGCGCCAACATCAACACCACGAGTTGGGTGAGCAGCAATGAGTAACTTTGGTTCGCCTGACATTTCTCGGCCAACGATAAGTTTTTGCTGATTTCCACCAG
>CAIYGJ010000082.1 GCA_903925705.1 uncultured Actinomycetes bacterium
GGTAAGGACGCATCTGGCAAGCCATTTATTGTTTTGGTGAGTGAGCGCGGCGGCGTAAAGCTAGAGAAGACATTTATTTTGAGCCAGGGCAGCTACGTTGTTGATGTTGGCCATCGAGTTGTTCAGGGTGCTGCGAATACAACACCACTCGTTTTGTACACAGAGATTGTTCGCGACGCTTCTCAGGAACAAAAAATCGGACCTTTTGACGGAGCATTCTCTGCGAGCACCTTTACTGGGCCAGCAGCATACACAGAAAAAGAAAAATTCAATAAACTTGAATTCACTGCGATTGATAAGAACAAAATCACCATTCCTACGCAAGTGCCAGCGGGTGATCCAGCATGGGTTGCAATGGTGCAGCATTACTTTGCCAGCGCCTGGATCCCTGCTGACAAAACTACGCGCGATATCTACGCGGGGAAGATTGACAATAATTTGTATCGCATTGGCATACAAACACCACTGGGTGTACTTGCCCCTGGAGTGGCTGTTGTCGAAAAAACAAGGCTATTTGTAGGTCCGCAAGAAGAGAGCGTTTTGGAGACGATTGCCCCAGGATTTGCTCTGCTCAAAGACTATGGCTACCTCACTATTCTTGCGAAACCAATTTTTTGGTTACTAGAAAACATCCATGCCTATGTGGGGAACTGGGGTTGGGCAATTATCCTCCTGACTATTTTGATTAAATTGGTGTTTTTCCCACTCTCGGCGGCAAGCTACAAATCTATGGCGCGCATGAAAGAAGTGCAGCCACGTTTACTTGTGATGAGAGAGCAATTTAAAGGCGAGCCACAAAAACTGAATCAAGCGATGATGGAGATGTACCGCAAGGAAAAAATTAATCCACTGGGCGGGTGCTTGCCCGTAGTGATTCAGATCCCCGTGTTTATTTCCTTATACTGGGTATTACTTTCTTCAGTGGAAATGCGCAATGCTCCCTGGGTTGCTTGGATCCAAGACTTGTCAGTACCAGACCCATACTATATTTTGCCCATCATCATGGCTGCCTCAATGTTTGTACAAACCAAACTTAATCCAACACCACCCGATCCAATTCAGGCGAAGGTGATGCTGTACATGCCCCTTGTATTCTCAGTCATGTTCTTCTTTTTCCCCGCAGGCTTGGTTTTGTACTGGGTTGTGAACAACCTGTTATCCATCGCTCAGCAGTGGCAAATCAATCAAATGTTTGAAAAAAAACCTGCTAAATAAGGCTTTGGCTTTTCAAGTATAAATAAGGTGCGCCTGCAATGATGACAAGAAAACTGCCCATCATTGCGGTTGCCACAGCCCCTGGCAAGGCGGGCGTTGGTGTCATCCGCATTAGTGGTAGCAATCTTTCGCAGATTACAAAAGCCTTGTTTCACAAAACACTAACGCCGCGACAGGCAAGCCTATTAACCTTACGCGATGGCAATGGTGCGCAAATCGATCAGCTTATTACAATTTATTTTGCCGCCCCCGCCTCTTTTACTGGCGAGGATATTTTAGAGTTGCAATGTCATGGCGGACCACAACTACTAGAGCTGGTAATGAAGCGTTGCCTAGAGTTGGGAAAAGATCAGGGTTTGGTAATTGCAGAGCCTGGCGAATTTTCATTGCGCGCCTATCTCAACAATAAAATTGATCTTGCGCAAGCAGAGGCTATCGTAGACTTGATAGATGCTCAAAGTGAGGCTGCAGTCCGCGGCGCTGCAAGGTCACTGCAGGGTGCTTTCTCAAAAGACATCAATGGCTTGATTGAAGAAATTACTCAATTGCGTATTTTGGTGGAGTCGACCCTCGACTTTCCAGAAGAGGAAATTGAGTTTTTAGAGAATGCTCAAGCCCGTGAGCGCCTTGCCTCGGTGATGCAAAAGTTGCATGCGCTTAGAGATAGCGCAAAGCAGGGAAAGATTTTACGAGATGGCATTCAACTAGTTTTGGCGGGCTCTCCGAACGTTGGCAAAAGCTCCCTGTTAAATCGCCTTGCCGGTGAGGAGGTGTCTATTGTGACGCCTATCGCTGGAACCACTAGAGACCGTGTTAAAGAAAACATCACTATTCATGGTGTTCCCCTGCACATCATAGATACAGCGGGACTTCGCGAGACTAGCGATCTTGTGGAGGCAAAGGGCATTGAAAGATCTTGGGAGGCGATCCGCGCAGCTGATCTAGTAGTGTTTCTTCAAGACCCTGGGTCGCCAGGCGGTCCAGAGAGCGCTGAAGTATCAAAACTTAGGGCGCAGATATTAAAGGCGATTCCGCCTAAATGCCCTATTTTAGAGGTCATCA
>CAIYGJ010000083.1 GCA_903925705.1 uncultured Actinomycetes bacterium
AATTGAGGATAAAAGAATCTAAGTTGACGTAACGCGGCGCTGTGAAAAGTTCGAACCTGAACGCCCGATACACCAAGGTCCCCAAGTCGGTTTCTGAGTTCGCCAGCGGCTCTCGTCGTAAATGTAACGGCCAAAGTTTGGGTCGGATCATGAACTCCGCTAGCGACTGCATGCGCAATTCGATGCGTAATCGTTCGAGTCTTGCCAGTGCCAGCTCCAGCAAAAATAGCAACCGGCCCGGATACACATTCAGCCGCAGCGCGCTGCTGGTCATCAAGGGCATCAAGAATGTCGGGCACTGCCCTATTGTGCCAAGCCCCTATGACAACCCCAGAGGGCCACTGCAGGAATTGCCAGAATCCGCAGGATTACAGTCCTAGCAGGGTTTTAACTTCACCAATGCTGGGGTTAGTTCGAGTTGAGCCATCAGGGAAAACCAATGTCGGAACCACGGCGTTGCCACCGTTTACGCCCATGACGAAGTCAGCCGCGGTTGGATCTTGTTCGATATCAATCTCGTTGTACTCAATACCTTCCCGGCCCATTTGAGCTTTCAAGCGTTGGCAGTAGCCACACCATGGGGTGCTATACATAGTTACTTTTTCACTCATGATTTCTCCGAACTCGTTTACTGAGAATTGCTTTATTAATTTCGACACCACTGCAGTGGTATATCTTCACCGTACCAAGACTGAATAAGCCTGAATGCGATAGACACTGGGCTTGGAATTTTGAGAGTTCCCGCAATACAGGCAGCAATAAATTCTTCTCTGGAAAACCATTGCACTTCTGTCATTTCGTCATCGTGCATTTCAACTTCTGTACTAGTTGCAATTGCTCGATACGCAAGCATCAAGGAAGCAGGGAATGGCCAAGGCTGCGACCCCATGTATTTCAGGGACTGCAAGTCAACATGGATTCCAGATTCTTCATAAACCTCACGAATAACTGCAGCTTCACAGGACTCTCCGGCTTCAACGAAGCCAGCCAAGGTTGAAAGCCAGCCTTCTGGCCATTCCCGGCGTCGACCTAGCAAAATGCGTCCAGCCAGATCCTCAACAGCAACAATCATCGCCGGCTCAGTGCGTGGGTAATGTTCGGAATCATGAACCTTGCAGTTACGCGACCAGCCAGCCAAAGCTGTGACTGTTTTAGTTCCACATTTTGGACAGAACTGATGACCTTCGTGCCAAGCAGCGAGCGCAACGGCTGCCGTTGCTAAGCCAACATCTTTTGCAGAAAGTGCGGCGCCAACATCACGCAGACTTGCCCAATTCACGTCGGTTAATCCAACTTCATCTTCCATGATTGCGATGTAAGTATGGTCATCATCGGCGCCTAAAAATAGCGCAGCTTGCTTTGCGTCAGACTGTGACATTTTTAGCGACCAAGGCTTGACCCAAACTATTGACAATTCGTCAGTTACAGGGATGTTTCGATCGTGCAGCACTAAAACTCTGGTGTTGTCTGCGGCCCACGCCTGTTCGAACCATTGTGGATTGGATCGTAACTCTGCTAAGCGATCGACAGTGAATCGCGCTAATGGCAAATCATTCATCAAGGTGTCCACAAGTAGCGATCATACGCGCATGCGAATAGTCTGCAGATATGAGAGTTGCAACCTGGAATTTGCTACATGGAATCCCATTACTTGAACCCCAAAATGTTCCCAATTTGACTCAGGTCGCGAGTACTATTTCGGCTGATCTCATTGGATTGCAGGAAGTTGATAGGCAACAAATTCGCAGCAATTACGAACATCAAACTAAAACCGTAGCTGATGCCATAGGGCTTCCTTATTGGGTTTACGCACCAGCAGTTACAGGCACTCCAGGAGAAACCTGGGAAGGTGCTACCGACTCACACATTCACATGCACAGCCATGCAGACAATGATCCCAACGAGCCGCATTATGGAATCGGCTTAGCGTCACGATATCCATTGACGAACATTGAAGTTTCGAGATTTAAAGCAGCACCCTTTTCTTTACCTTTACTCGTGCCAAGCGATCCTCGGCCACGTCTGATGAAAGTTTCCGATGAGCCACGTGTGGCGATCATTGCTGATGTCGAAACTCCGCTCGGAACAATAACTGTGGCAAACGCTCACTTAAGTTTTGTACCTGGATATAACGTTAAGCAGTTAAGAAAACTAACAAAATATTTAGTAGACCGTCCAAATCCGGTTCTTGTTATTGGAGACTTTAATCTGCCTGGAAAGATTGCAAATTTCGTTTCCCGCTGGGACTCGCTGGCCGCGCTACCGACGTATCCAACATTCAATCCACGGATTCAGTTTGATCACATAATTTCTAAGGGATTAGACGATGAAACAATTAGGCGCGCTAAAGACTCGGCGAAAGTAATGCCACTGGCAATTAGTGATCACTGCGCACTCGTTGTTGAAATTACGAGATAAGTTCAGTCAGTTCGTCAAGTGATAAAAAGTTCGCCGGCGAACTCACAACTTGATCTGCCACATAATAGAACGCCGCTTGAATTTGATCGGGATTCACTCCAAGTGTTAGTGCTGCAGCCTGGCGATAGATACTAAGTTGCAAATCATTCGCTGACCCTGGTTTTCCGGTCTTCCAGTCAACAACTAACCAGCTGTCACTTGCCGTTGGATCATCGAGCGTGCCCGTGAACAGAGCATCCAGTCGACCTCGCAAGGTTCTGCCACCAAGAACTAAAGCAAATGGAAGTTCTAGCGAGGCTGGCGTTCGATCAACGAATGGTCCTGATTCAAACGCAGACTTGAGGGCCTGAAGCTGGTCGTCGGTATAAATTTCATCATCCATGGCACCAGAGAGGGTTTCAGTGTCGATCAAAGCTCGTCTGCCGTAAAAAGTTTCAACCCACGAGTGGAATGTAGTTCCGCGATCTGCAGCACTTGATGGTTTTCTGGGCATTGGTCGAACTAAAGACTTCAAAAAGGTTTCTTCATCAGTGTTCAAGGCAATTAACTGACTTGCGGATAACGAAGTTGGCAAACGCACCAACCTCTCGACAGATTCATATTGACGCGCCTGCAATACCAAGGCGTCAATGTCTTGTTGCCAAGAATCAACTAGTGCGAGTTCATCGCGAGTTAATCCTGATTCATCATGCGAATTGATCGCGGCAGACTTAACAAGTTCGGCGACCCGTTGAATCTCCTGGCGCCTTGCGGGTGCAATTTGTGCCGGCCACGACAAGTATTGAACATCGTTCAGCAATGGGTTTGTCGCATCAGCATCAGGTGCCTGCGTCCAGACATCAGGGTTTGTCGCACTGTGATGCAAGTCAATGAGGAAATCACTTGGCCCGCGCAATCTTGATTGCGTCTGTCCCCACCATGATCCACTTGCGATAACTTTTTGCTCTGCTCTTGTTATCGCGACATAGGCCAGTCGCCGCTCATCGATAGTGGCAAGTTCGCCGGCAGCAGTGGTAAAAGATTTAAAGTCCACGCCACGTGGCCCGGATGTACTTGGGAATTCTGGCAACAGCGGATTAATTGGAGCGCCAAGTGAATCCGGCGGAATCCGGAAGGCATTTTTTGGCCAATGTCGATCTTTAGGGGTTGAAGGGAATACTCCAGCAGTGAGATCAGGGATAACCACGATTGGAAATTCCAGTCCTTTTGACTTATGAATCGACATAACGATTACTGCGTTATCGCTAAGCGTGACATCTGCTTCGACAAGGGAATTAAATCTTTGACCAGTGCGTAGATATTCCAAGAAAGCAGCGACACTTGAGTCACCTTCAAGATTTCTAAAGTTACCTGCCAGATCAATCAATGCTGCGAGCCGATCAAAGTGCGTTGACCCCTCTGGCGAGTTCATAACCATTGATTCAATACCAATTCCAGTTACCCGAATAATTCGCGAAATCAGATCAATCGCCGTCTCGTTGCAGAACCTTCGCAACATTCGAAGTTGGCCAGCCAGTTCAATCATTCGAACTCTGGCCTCAGGAGAGTAAGGAAGCGTCTCGTCTTCGCCTACAAGCTCGAGAGCATCTAGCAGACTCACGCGCTGGGATTTATCGACTGCCGAAACAATGTGGTCGAGCTGGACGTCAATTGGCATTTCGGCCGTAACATCAATTCGAACCAGTTCGGCGGCATGTCGACCAAGGATTGCCAAATCACGCGAACCGATTTGCCAGCGGGGACTTAATAAAATTCGAGCAAGTGCAGAATTTGCAGTTGGGTCATAAATAGCCTCTAAGTAACTAACTACTTCACGAACTTCTGGCAGATTCACTAATGCGCCCGGGTCAACCACCTGAACTGGAATCCCTCGAGCCTCCAGCGCATTTACGTAATATTGGGCATTCTTTTTTTCGCGCAGTAGCACTGCAACTTCATTCCAACTTTTTACTGGCTTGATTTTCGAAATTTGTTCGCTTACCCACTCAACTTCGTCGGCAAAGGTTGGAAGTAGTGCGGTGTGAATTTCACCGACAGGTTTTGCGTCATCAGCAGCTACTAGTTCGACGATCTCTGGATGGATTTCCCGCAACTTATTACTCAATGAATTTGCTGCGTTCAGAATGTTTCGCCCCGAGCGACGATTAGCGGTTAGTTTATAAATCTGGGCTGGCTCCCCTACGCCATTAACCTGGCGTTCAAAGTCAGTTTTGAAGTTTTCCATATTTGTAATTTCGGCACCGCGCCAGCCATAAATTGCTTGACATGGATCACCAACAGCCATTACCGGATGACCTTGACCGAAAAGTTCTTGGAGTAGGACTTTTTGGGATAAAGAAGTGTCTTGGTATTCATCGAGCAAAACCACATGGAATTGCTCTTTTAAAATATCTCGCATTGCTTGGGAATTTTGCGCCGCTTGCGCCGCTAATCGAATTTGATCAGCATAATCAATCACATCGTTTGAAATTTTTGCTTGCCGGAAATCAATTACTAACTTGGCAAGGGCGATGCGCTTTTTGCAAGTCTTAATCATGTCATGCGTAAGCTCTTGCTTTTTCTCAATAGTTTCAAGACCGATTAATCTTTGGAGATCGTTTTCAACAATCAGATTAGGATCCACTAAGTAATTTGAGCACTGCTCATCAAGCTTGAGCATCTCAGTAACCGCAGTCGTTGGACTGTACCCAAGGCTGCCTAAGTCATAACTTGATTGGCAAACTACTCGCATAGCCAATTGATATCGTGTGGCATCAACTACGACGCGGGCATCTGGCTCAATTCCAAGTCGAAGTGCGTGCTCTTTGAGCAGTCGGGAACCAAATGCGTTGTAAGTAGAAATCACAGGCTCACCCAAATCCGCATGTGCAGATTCATCTGGCAAGTATTTAAGAGCAGCAGGCAAGAAACTTCGGACTCGAGTCAACAATTCATTTGCGGCCTTGGTCGTAAACGTGAGCCCAAGAATTCGATCTGGCGAAACTTGCTGAGTCATAATTAGCCAAGCGATACGCCCAGCCATAACGGTTGTTTTGCCTGTACCGGCACCAGCAACAATCATGCTTGGTTCCAATGGTGAAATGATTGCTGCCATTTGCTCGGCGCTTGGATTAAATCCTAGGACTTTTGTTAAGTCAGACGTTTTAATTTCTCTCATGACAGCACCTGCTTACCCTCAGGCGTTGCCGGGCACAACATTCGAACTTTGCATAATTTGCATTTTTGATCTTCATAGCGCGCTTCATATCGTTCATCGAGCACGATCAAAGCAGCTTGACCAATTCGTTGATCTAGCGTTGTTGGTGAATTTTCATCATGAGTTTCTGGGGAAACTTGTTGCACCAGCGCTAAATCGGAATCATCTTTTTCACCAACGCGCAACTGGACTAAAGCGGCGCCTTTCACTTGTTGGTTTGGCTCGCGCGAAACCATTTCAGCATCTTTTGTGAAGTTACCGTGCTCAAGAAGGTAGGTATAAAGCGCTAGTTGTACGTCCTTAAACAAGTCCTTAGTTTTTTTGGCGTCTTTACTTGTTTTGAAATCGAAAATCATAGTTCCGTTTTCAGTGAACTCAATTCGATCTGCTCGGCCGGTTATCGAGATGTCCACTTCGCGCGTTGAGCCATCAGGGTTTTCGACAGCAACTTTGGTTTTCCAAGAAAGTTCCGACTCGGTGATACTGGTCTGATCTTTATGGCCAAGCATCCAGGTTAAAAGTCGTACCGAAGCATCATGAGCCGCAGTTCGTTCGCGTGAGCTCTCCCATTCTGCTTCGTAACCCATGCCTGGCCAGAGCCGATCCAGTTGTTCATCAATTGCCGAAATGTCGTAAGCGATTTCGCCTGAGGATAAACCTTGCGCAATTGCATGCAGGGCATTTCCAAAAATCATCGGGGTCGCTGATTGGGAAAGTGCGTTTAGTTTGCGCTCCAAAAACCACTGGGCCGGGCAGTGTTCGATTGCGGTAATTCCCGAAGCGGAAATAGTCACTTGGGCATTTAGCGGACGCAAGTTTTGAGTCTGCTCCAGCACTCCCCACCATTTCTCGGGGTCAGCATGGAAAAACAAGGATCCATATTTTTCATGAAGTTGCGCAAGCCGATTTGCCGCGGCGAGCTTTAAGGCTTCTGAGGAATCTTGGGAATTTAGCGTGCGACGCAAGTTTGCGATTACGCCTTCAGGGCTAAGTGGCCGTTTTGGGCGACCTGAAGTGTGTGCAATTTCAACTTTGGGCATTGCCGAAACTATGTCGGTAATAAATCTTGTGGGCGCAACACCATCATCCCGAACTGATGTGTCAGTGGCCGTGATTACAAGTGTTTGCATAGCGCGGGTTAGTGCAACGTAAAACAAACGTCGTTCCTGTGCTAAAAGTTCGCGCATAGTTAGTGGCATTAACTCAGTATTTGGTCCAATTCGATCTGACTGCAGCAGAGTTTGATGTTGCCGAAGATCTGGCCACAGTTCTTCTTGCGCGCCGGCAACGACAACGTACTTCCATTGCAGGCCTTTCGAACGATGCGCAGTAAGTAGGCGAACCGAATCATTTCGAACTTCATTTTCAGCTAAAGCTTCAGCTGGAATCTCCTGAGCTTCGATTTCATCTAGGAAGTTTGTTAGATCTTTACCTCGACCACGAGCCACAAATCGATTAGCGAGATCAAAGAGCGCACAAATAGCATCTAAATCTCGATGAGCCCGAGTGCTTTGGGTACCAAATCCAAGCGCTTGCTCTTGAAGTCGAGTTGGCCAGGAAGTCCCCTGCCAAATGCTCCAAAGCACTTCGTGCGGACTAGCGCCTGATTGCATTAGCTTTCGAGCATCGATCAGTACTGTGCCAATCTTTTCAATCGCAGAAACTACTGAATCGTGTCTGCCTGGTGGCACATCTAGAAGTAGCTGTGGATTTAGCAAAGTTTCGCCGACCAAAACCAAAGCGGGGCGGGGGGCATGCTCCGTGGTTCGATCTGCCTTTCGCAAGTAACTGCCAAAGCGCCTTAAGTCAACAGGATCGATTGCGGCAAGTGGGCCACTAAGCAAGTCGGCAAAAACATCGACTGTGGCATGCCTTGGATTATCAATAATGCGAAGTGCGGTGACCAGAGGTGAGACTGCAGGATCTTGATGTAGCGGAATTTCATCAGCGGCAACCTCAACTGGAATTCCGGCTGCGACAAATGCTCGATAAATTGTCGGAATCGAAACCACGGCAGATCGAACGATTACTGCAAAATCTGACCACTGTAAATTCTGATTTGCATGTGCTCGAGCTATCAAGTCTGCAATGTGTGATGCCTCTGCACCAGGTGAATCAAAGGTTTGAATTTTGAGTTCCCCCGTGTTTTCGGAAACACATTTAGGGTTGCGATGTTTGTGTATGTCAGTTGAGTTAAAACCGGCTGGAATTCGATCACCAATCACGGCGCTGGCGGCGGATCGGATTTCTGTGCCAAATCGTCGACAAGTGGATAGCACGACATTTTCTACTGGGCTAGCAAATACCGATTCGAATTCCTGCTCAAAATTTCTAATGCCGGCTTCATCTGCGCCACGAAAACCATAGATAGCCTGATCGACATCGCCAACTACTACCAATGCGCTACCAACATTGACCATAGCTTTTAGTAGCGCGACCTGACCTGGGTCAGTGTCTTGATATTCATCGACATAAATTGCGCTAAATGTTTTATGTAAATATTCTTGAACGTCTGGACGGTGACTCAATAGAACAGCGCGATGTATTAACTCGGAATAATCCAGAACGCCTTCGGCATCAAGTACGTCCAAATACTCATCCATGAAGACGCCGATCGAAGCCCAAGTTTGTCGACCTGTTTGATTTCCTAGCTTTACCAGATCTTCGGGATCCATCATGTGGGATCGAGTCCGAGACATGACTGCTCGAATTTCTTCGGCTAATCCTCGAGTGCCAACTGCTGGCATTAGATCTTGCGGCCAATTAAGTCTTTGATCAGTAATGGCATCGGAAAAAAGTTGCCTTGATCTAACTTGTTGTTCCGGACCAGACAAAAGTCGCGTTGCCGAAATGTAAGCCTCATCAGATTGAAACTGTCTTACAAGTGCATAACAAAAAGAGTGGAAGGTGCTAACTAATGGCACTACTCCACCGCCGACCGCGGCTGTGACTTGGTCTCGCCAATCAATGGCTGCGCGCCGGCCAAATGTCACACCGAGAACTTGATTTGGATGTAACGCATCAGGACCAGAGAGCCGAGCGGCCATCGCGGCAACCAAGGTTGTGGTCTTGCCAGTACCCGGACCTGCCAAAACCCGCATTGCACCATGTCGATGATTAACAACACGAAGTTGGTCATCATCAAGGACCGGCGCGACGTATGGCAATGCCGGGGTGCGATCAAGGATTAAGCGAGTCATTGCTCCTTATTCCACCATGTACCGGTGACATATTTGCATCAGGCTTTCGCATTCCTCGATTATTCAGGCAAGATTATGGGGTTAGTACTTTTAATTGAACTATTGATTGGGGGATGTCCGTGACACCTACGACATCGCCCTCAACCCTAGTCATCGAAGACGCCGTTATAAATCGCCGATTACGCCGACCAGCTGACTTGGTGCGATTTGCTTTTACAATTTTTGCCATCGTAATCGTTGGACTACTTGCTTACGTGGCCCAAAGCACAACAACCGGAATTGATCAGGACATCTCACAGGGTGCCAACCGACTTCCCGCACCAATCATTTTGATTACGAACTTAGTTAGTGGCTTTGGCGCCTTAATTTTCCCAGCGGCGGCGGCCTTGGATTTGTTGATTCGTAAACGCACCCGACAATTAGTGGAATCAATCGCGGCCTTACTTGTCACAGTTGTGATTCTTACGGCGTCGTCTTGGGCCCTAATTCAGTCAGGGTCGGAACGACTGTTGCTGACTTTTGCCGGCACAACGGATCCAACAACTGCAGTGCCATTCAGCATTGTTGTCGGCGGATTAGCTGCTTTCACTACCGTTGCGCGAATTATGTCTCGACCAAGATGGAACATAGTCGCCAGCATTGTTATTGGATCAATTGCGCTTGCAAACATCGTCAGTGGTGGTGTGACCGCAGCCGGTCTTGGTGTTTCCTTACTTGCTGGTTGGGCAACTGGTTTATTGATTCGATATTTGCTTGGTACCGATACCACTCGCCCATCGGGAAATGAAATTGCTAAGGCTATGACTGCGCTTGGTCTGCCACTTACCTTGCTTCGGGCTGCGGAAGTTTTAGAGTCTGGTCGAAAATACGATGCCAGTACAACTGATGGCCAGCGAATTGATTTGATTGTCCTGGATCGAGATCTAGAGGGCGCAGGCTTAGCTCAAGCTGTTTATAGATCAGTTAGATTGCGTGATGATTCGGGTGGTTCAGGCACATCAATGCGTAGGCGCCTAGAACGCATTGCACTAAACAGCTGGGCAATTTCAACGGCTGGAATTTCCACTCAGCATTTGATTGCGGTTGCAGAAGTTGGTCCAGACGCTGCGGTACTTGCTTTCCAACATGTGCCTGGTCGCACTTTTGAATCAGTCGGACATTCGCTCGGCGACGCTGAACTTGCTGGAGCGTGGGAAATTGTCAGGGACTTACAGACAGCTCGGATTGCGCATCGCGCTTTAATTTCGGAAAACTTCTTACAGGCAACCGACGGCAGGGTTTATATCCAAGGGCTAGAAGACGGAACTATTGCCGCGTCTGAAGTTTTGCTGCGAATAGATTTAGCAGAAGCGTTAGTAACCCTTTCATTGTCTGCAGACCCAGCACGCGCCATTCAAGCCGGTCGAGTTGTACTTGGCAATGCTGGTCTAGCTCGCGCCTTGCCGGCATTGCAACCAGTGGCCCTTTCACCTCAAACCCGATCCTTGTTAAAGGAAAATCGAGAGTTATTAACAACGCTTCGGGAATCTATCTTGCAAAACATGCCTGAGACAAACGTCGAAGAAATAGAAATTGAACGCGTTAAGCCACGAACTCTCGTAACGATTTTTGCCGGAACAATTGCTGCTTATCTCTTATTGACTCAACTTGGCCAAGTGAACTTTGCGGAAGTATTTCGAGTCGCCGATACCAAATGGTTATTAACTGGATTGGCTTTTTCGGCACTTACCTACGTTGCTGCAACCTTGGCGCTTTCTGGTGTTGTGCCGGAACGACTTTCGTTTTGGAAAACGTTTCAAGCTCAATGGGCCGCTTCATTTGCAACTCTGGTAGCCCCACCAACTTTAGGTTCGGTTGCCATCAATGTGCGATATCTTTCAAAGCAAGGAATGCACAGTGCACTGGCTGGGGCTAGTGTCGCAGTTGCTCAAGTTATGTCATTTTTTAGTCACATTTCTTTGCTCTTTATTGCGGTAATTGCCGCTGGAACATCAAGTGACTTTTCCTTCAGACCGCCTCGTACTGCGATCATTGTGTTTCTTGTAATCGCACTTTCAGCCTCCGCACTCTTTACGATTCCAAATGTTAGACGTTGGACCACGGAAAGAATTCAGCCCATTTTCTCTCAGGTGCTCCCACGACTTTCATCGCTAGCAAATCAGCCTGCAAAACTTGTCACTGGCGTCTTTGGAGTTTTACTTCTTAACCTGTCTTACTGCGCCTGCTTAGTAGCAGCGGTTAGGGCTTTCACGAACGACTCTTCAGTAGCGGCAATTGCCTTGGTCTATTTAGCAGGCTCGATAGTCGGACAAGCTGCACCGACGCCGGGCGGCTTGGGGGCTGTGGAAGCAGCTCTGGCGGCAGGATTAACCGCCGCTGGAATCGATCCAGGCATTGCGATTTCTGCGACCTTGGTATTTCGTTTGATGACTTTCTGGATCCCAACCATTCCTGGTTGGTTTGCGTTCCAGAATCTGCAGCGAACTGGCGATCTCTAGTTTGGATTAGTAAGAAGGTTTGTCAGGTTCAATTTGGCTAACCCAAGCAAGAACGCCACCGCCAACATGAATCGCATCCTTAAATCCCGCACCCTTTACGGCAGCAAGAACTTCAGCGGAGCGACCACCAACTTTGCAATGTAAAACAATTTGCTTGTCTGTTGGCATTTTAGTTAAAGCATCGCCCATCAAGAATTCATTCTTTGGAATCAGTACTGAGCCTGGGATGCTTACGATGTCATATTCATTTGGTTCCCGAACATCGATAAGTATGAAGTCTTTCTCGCCGCGCTCTCGAGCTTTTAGCATTTCATCTAGTTGCTTGACGTTGATAGTTGAATCAACTATCGCTTCGGCTGCTTCTGTAGAAACGGCACCACAGAATGCTTCGTAATCGATTAACTCAGTCACAGTTGGGTTTTCCCCACAGACCGCACAATTTGGATCTTTTCGCATTTTGATTTTGCGGTAAGTCATCTCGAGTGCGTCATAAACAATAAGTGAACCAACAAGTGGGTCGCCGATTCCAGTTAGTACCTTTATGGCTTCAGTTACTTGAATCGAACCAATTGACGCACAAAGCACGCCAAGTACGCCACCTTCGGAGCACGACGGAACCATGCCTGGTGGTGGTGGCTCTGGGTAAAGGCATCGATAGCAAGGACCATGTTCGGACCAGAAAACGCTGGCTTGTCCGTCGAAGCGATAAATCGAACCCCAAACATATGGCTTGTTAAGCAGTACACAGGCATCGTTTACAAGGTAGCGAGTAGCGAAGTTGTCAGTGCCATCAACAATTAAGTCGTACTGAGCAAATAGCTCCATTACGTTTGTTGAATCTAGACGAGTTTCATGTTTGATTACGTTGACGTAAGGATTGATTCCCTTAACAGTGTCAGCTGCACTATCAACTTTTGGTCGATCGATATCACTTTGGCTATGGATAATTTGGCGTTGCAGGTTAGATTCATCAACCGTGTCGAATTCGACAATGCCTAGTGTTCCAACTCCGGCCGCAGCCAAATACATAAGAGCTGGACTGCCTAGACCGCCTGCACCGACGCATAATACTTTCGCATTCTTCAGGCGCTTCTGCCCAGCCATGCCAACATCAGGAATGATCAAGTGTCGGCTGTAGCGACGAACTTCATCAACGGTCAGCTCAGCAGCTGGTTCAACTAATGGGGGTAATGACATTTTGACTCCTGTGAACGTTATGTCTCTATCCAACCCTGTTTTTCGGTTTCGTGTTTCCACCCATTGCAACGTGGACAGTAATCGCAAGAGTTTTGCAGAAATTTGGGGTCGATAGGACAAGATGACTGGCAGCGTTTAACGTATAGGACATGGATGAAGTCCCGTTTTTTAGCCAAATCTTGAAAGAGCAAGATCCCGAATTTGGCGGAGTTCCTGTCGCACTGGAGTCTTCTCGTCGCACTCAAATCATGGTTGCCGGCCTGGAGGTTTTCACTGAGAAGGGGTTTCACTTGGCATCGATGGATGACATTGCCAAGCAAGCTGGAGTAAGTAAGCCAATTTTGTACCAGCACTTTTCTTCTAAACAGGACTTTTATCTGGGTGTATTAGACGAACGCGTCGATGTTATTGTGCAACAAATTTCTGACGCAATCAACGGTGCGGTTGGTAATCGAAATAGATTAGAAGCAGCTATTGCTTGCTATTTCAAACTCGTTGATGATGCTGATCATGGCTTTAGATTAATTTTTGAATCTGACTTCACAATGAATCATGAAGTTCGGGCGCGAGTCGAGGATGTAGTGGCCCAGGTTTCTCGAGTTGTTGGGAATGAAGTCGCAAATCAAACTGGAAAATCGCTCGGTGAGGCGAATATTCTTGCGGGTGGATTGTGTGGCATGGCTCAAGCTGCGGCTTGGCGTTGGCTGCGACTAGGCCGTCCCATTGCCATGGAAGTTGCAATCCGTCAGACACTTGACCTGGCTTGGAATGGACTAAGTGCCGTTAGCGCAGCAGAGAGTTCGCCCGAGGCTGACATACTTCACCTCGAAGATCGCATCAGTTAACGTAGACTCTTAACTAACCGCATAAAACTTTTGGAGCAATCGGCATGGAAATTCGAATTGGTATTCAGCACGTAAATCGTGAAGTTGTTCTCGAAAGCAACGAAGGATTGAAGTCTGTTCAAAAGTCCATCGATGCTGCACTAGAAAATGGCTCTCTTTTAACTCTTACAGACGAAAAAGGCCGAACTGTGATTGTTCCTGGTGACAAGATCGCATTCATTGAAATTGGCGCGCAAGTATCTGGCCGCGTTGGATTCGCAACAACTTCGTAATTTAATGATTGCGCTTGACGCGCAATCAACATAAACGCAGTATCTATTTAGGATGTATTAGGTTTAGCTGGCTAAGCCAAAACTGGTTGCATGAAATGCAACCAGAATGAACACGGTATCTAATTGGGATGTCTTAGGTTTAGCTGGCTAAACCTAAGACATCCAT
>CAIYGJ010000084.1 GCA_903925705.1 uncultured Actinomycetes bacterium
CGCTACGCCACCTATACCGGATCTGATCCGCGACAAGCCCCGGCTGCCTTAGCAACTGTTCCCTATGTCGAACAGATGTTTGGTGCATATCATGTCGCTGGCGGACTTCGGGAGCTCGGACGAGCACTTTACGAGCGCGCAAGTTCTATCGGTGTGAAATTTGAATTTGGCTGCACAGTTGTGAATATCGCAACCGAACCAAAAGTTTCAGGTGTAACACTTGAGGACGGTCGTTTCTTACCTGCTGACATTGTTGTGGCAAATTCCGATGCCGCTAATGTTTACCAACACTTGCTTAGCCCATTAGCGCAACAGCGAACTAAGTCAGCCAAGAAGTCACTTGTCAAAGCAACGCCCTCACTCTCGGGATTTGTTATTTTGCAGGCTATGTCGGGAACTACCCCTGACTTCGAACATCACAACGTTTTCTTTCCAGAAAATTACGATGACGAGTTTGATTCCATTTTTGGAAGCGGTAAAAAAACTGCGCCTGTTGTGGACCCCACCATTTACATCTGCTCCCCTAATGACTCAAAAATGACACCACCAGGAAATGAATCTTGGTTCATGTTGATCAATGCGCCTCGTCATGACCCTGATAACGGTGTCGACTGGTCAAACGAAGAACTTAAAGACTCGTATACAAAACAAATTCTGACTGCGCTTTCAAGGCGAGGCATTGAAACAGGTAGCCGAGTCACTTGGCAGCAAACAGTTACCCCTGAAGATCTCGAACGAAATACTTTGGCACCAGGTGGCTCTATTTATGGCACATCAAGCAATGGCATGCGATCTGCATTTCTTAGACCTGCGAATGTAACAAAAATTCCAAATCTCTATCTTGTTGGTGGCTCCTCGCACCCCGGCGGAGGTTTGCCACTAGTTGGAATGTCCGCTGAGATCGTTGCCAGTCATATCGGTCGCGCCTAAAACCCTTACCCTTTTAGATTTTTTCTAAATGCACGCATAAGTACGGCAAAGCTAAGCGCGCCTAAAATCAGCCAAACTTGAGATGCAATAGTTGCCAGCCGAGCGGTTTGTTCCGGAAGTAAGCCGCATGCAAATAGGAACATTACGCCAATTGCGACCCGAGTTGGTTTTTCCGCTGGAGTGATCATGCCAACTTCACGAAATCCAACCCCGCTAGCTTTCGCCCTCATGTATTCATGGATCAAGGCAATTGCAAAAGCTGGCACTGCAAATTCAATCGGCGCCCCTAAGGCGATCAAAATGATTCCAATTCCCACATCAACTAAGCGATCGACTATTCCATCTAGAAATGCGCCCCAAGAACTAGTTTTTGAAGTTCTAAGTGCAACAATTCCGTCAAAGCTATCGACCAGACCAACAGTTAACACAATGATGCTGGCTAGGAAATAGTTTCTATTTGCAGACCCAGCAAAGTAAATTGCGGCCAACATAAGCAAGGGTCCACAGGCAGTGATGAGATTGGGGTTGAATCGGGTTAGTGGCGTTGAAAGTGCAAATGAGATGCGAAGCCATGCCAGCACTATTCCGCTTGGACGCTTGGTGCCATGAAGCTGCGCCCACCTGACTAGATATTCTTCAAACGTCATCTACCTATTGTTCTACCTGACCAAAAGTGCAAGAAGTTCACCCAGCCAATAGCCTGAACTAGTGGGTATTAATCCGTTAGACGCAAACGGGCTTCGGGAGCGCATTCAAACAAGTCTTGATGCCTTTGTGTCTGATCACAGACCTCTAATGTTGGGAGTCTCCCCCGATACCTTGCCCCTGATTGAATCTCTCGAGGGACTGCTAGTTGGCGGAAAGCGACTGCGCCCAGCTTTTGCATACTGGGGATTTCTTGCCGCCGGCGGACAGGACACAGACGAAGTATTACGAGCCTGTGCGAGCTTGGAATTTTTGCAGGCCTGTGCCTTGATTCATGACGATGTTATGGATGCAAGTGATACTCGCAGGGGTCAGCCAGCAATTCATAAGCAGTTTGAGACTCGACATGCAGTGAATATGTGGAAGGGTTCAGCGAAACTTTTTGGTGAAGGTGCCGCGATCCTCGTCGGAGATTTGGCATTGTCATGGGCTGACGAGATGTTGCTGACCAGCGGTCTTGCAAATGACCAACTGCTCCGCGCAAAAACTATTTACGACATCATGAGAACTGAACTAATGAGTGGACAATATCTTGACTTACTGGAGCAAGTTCGCGGAGAGATTACTCATGAACGTGCTGAAACTGTAATCAGATTCAAAAGTGCAAAATACACCATTGAACGACCGCTGCACTTAGGCGCCGCAATCGCAGGTGGCACACCAGAGCTAACCAAAATTTTGAGTGATTATGGTTTGGCGCTAGGTGAGGCATTTCAACTGCGCGATGATTTACTTGGAGTTTTTGGGGATAGTTCAATTACTGGAAAACCCACAGGTGATGATTTACGTGAAGGTAAGCAAACCATGCTAATTGCATTTGCAAATGGAAATGCCAGTGCATCCGACAGGAAGTATCTATTCGACAATTTAGGGAACGCGGCCCTAACGATTGAAGAGATTTCCAAGCTCCAAAGTGTCCTGATAAGTTGCGGGGCGCAAGATTTCGTAGAGAATCGAATTACTAGTTATTTAGATGTCGCTTTGGAATCTCTTGATGCACTTTCAGAAAATCCTGAAGCCAAAGCGGCCTTAGTTGAACTTGCAATTCTCGCTACCAAACGATCGGCATAGACATGAGTAATTTCTCAAGATGGATTCCAGGCTCTCCTAGGACCGTTTCTGGAAAGACTGATGACGTAATAATCGTTGGCGCAGGACTCGCTGGATTATCTGCTGCCATGCGCTTAGCCGGTGCTGGCCGTAACGTCACAGTCCTAGAGCGCGAAAGCATTCCAGGCGGACGCGCTGGGCGTATTAGTGATCGTGGTTTTGAATTTGATACTGGCCCAACCGTTTTGACAATGCCAGATTTGATTGCCGATGCATTCGACTGCCTTGGCGAGAATATGAACGATTGGCTGACCCTAGAACCAGTTGCACCTCTTTACCGAGCCTTCTATCAAGATGGCAGCGTATTGGACGTACATTCCGATACCACGGCAATGGCCGCTGAGATTGAAAAAGTAATTGGTGCTAGCGAGGCAGACGGCTACTTAAAGTATGTGGATTTTGTAACCGATCTATACAAGTACGAAATGAAAAACTTTATTGATCGCAACATTGACTCTCCCCTAGATCTTTTATCCATGGACTTAGTGCGACTCATAAAACTTGGAGGCTTTAGAAAACTGGCTCCAAAAGTTGGTCAGTACCTCAAGGATGATCGAACTCAGCGAGTGTTTTCGTTTCAATCGATGTACGCCGGACTATCGCCCTATGACGCTCTAGCAATTTACGCAGTAATTGCATACATGGATTCAGTCGCTGGAGTTTTTGCACCAAAGGGCGGAATGCATGCTCTGCCGGTAGCTATGGCTAATGCCGCTGCTAAGCATGGGGTTACATTTAAGTACGACACCGAAGTAACAAAAGTTCGGATGAACGGCAATCGCGCCACTGGCGTAGAAACCAGTACTGGAGAGTTCTACGCTGCTGACGTTGTGGTGCTAAACCCTGATCTACCTGTTGCTTACCGTGACCTCTTAGGTAAAGAACCGTGGAGCGTGAAGCGACTTAAGTACTCACCATCTTGCTACTTACTTCTGGCTGGCTCTACTGCAAAATATGACCACATCGCACATCACAACATTCACTTTGGCCATAGTTGGGCTGGAGTCTTTGAAGAATTGATCGATAAGAAACAACTCATGTCTGATCCCAGTGTGCTGGTCACGAATCCAACGTTTAGTGATCCTGGATTAGCCCCAGATGGAAAACAGGTCTATTACGTTCTGTTTCCAACTCCAAATCTTGACGCTGATATTGACTGGAAAAAACAAGCTCCTGCATATCGAGATCACGCGATTGAAACTTTGCAGGCCCGTGGATATACCGGCTTCGGGGATTCCATAGAGGTCGAGCACATCACAACACCGCAGGATTGGTCAGATCGTGGCATGGAACGAGGCGCACCATTTGCTGCCGCTCATTCATTCCTTCAGACCGGGCCATTTAGACCAGGAAACATGTTTGGCGAGAATGTTGTGTTTACCGGATCAGGCACCCAACCAGGTGTGGGAGTTCCGATGGTATTGGTTTCTGGCAGATTGGCCGCTGAACGCATTACCGGTCCAGACAAGTCTTATGTATCGCGTGCGCGACGTTAAGGCGCGTATTCTGAAGTAATGTTAAATCGCCGGATATCAGCAGATCCTGGCTGGTTTGGGCTCTATGCCTTACCCGGATTTCTTGGTTCGCTGTTCATGGCGGTTGGCGCACTCGGCGTTGGCTGGTTTCCCTTATCGGCCGATATCCTGCAGTGGAAATTTATCGACTTTGTCCAAACTGAAACTATTGGTCTGGCGCTCACTCGCTCTTTTGTAGTTGTCGGAGCTGCCCTCATACTTCAAGCCTGGCTAGTAGTTGGCATTGATGCACTCCACGGAAAAATCCTGCGGATAGAGACAATATATTTCTCGTTAGCAGCTTGGCTACTTCCGCTACTTGCAGCACCGCCACTCTTTAGTCGAGATGTCTATTCCTATTACATGCAAGGCAAGATGCAACTTGCTGGACATAACCCGTATGAATCTGGCGTATCAGTAGTTCCTGGATGGTTTCAAAGTGGAGTTGATCCGTTATGGGGAGATGCTCCAACTCCATACGGTCCAGTTTTCCTTTTGATTGAACGAGGGGTTGCGGCAATTAGCCAAGACTCGTCCCTACTTGCTTCGTACTTATTCCGGCTAATCTCAATTGTCGGCGTGATTTTTATCTGCCTAAGCATTCCTTACTTGGCTAAGGCTCATGGTGTAAATCCGATTTCTACAGCGTGGGTTGGCGTTATGAATCCACTGGTACTAATGCACTTTGTGGCTGGATCACATAACGATTCATTAATGGTTGGCTTCGTCTGCATCGCAATGATGATTGCATTACGTGGACATTTCGTTCTTGGTGTAATCGTTGCAACACTTGCACTGGGCATCAAACCAGTTGCGATTGTCTTACTTCCATTCCTGGCTCTCATCGCTGCCGGCAGCGGCGCAAGCTTAATTAAGAGAACGAAGTATGCAGCCATTGCCGGAATAATTGGCCTAACTACTCTCTTCATAACTTCTGCGTTAGCAGAAACTGGGCCCTTCGGTTGGATTGGATCATTGTCTACCCCAGGCACAGTTAAAAGTTGGCTCTCCCCTACAACCGCGATTGGAATGCTAGTTGGCGAACTCCTTCGTCTTATGGGACTTGGGAATGTAGTTGATACCTCAGTTGGCGTAACCCGTTTGATCGGATCAATACTCTTGGCGATCGTCCTTGTTATGTTGATAATTCGCCCAGCCGGAAGAAGTGCAACCCGTGGGGTGGCTCTTTCGTTTGTCGCCCTAGTAGTTCTTGGGCCTGTAGTACAGCCTTGGTACTTACTTTGGTCTATCCCATTGTTGGCAGTTACTGGTCTCAGTCATCGGCAACTTCGAATTATGGTGCTCGTGATCGCTGCTTTTACCATCCATGGGATTGCAAATTCGAGTGCGACCGCCGATACGTTTCTTGAATTAAGTGACGGAATTGCCATGGTCTTGGCTGGCATAACTCTGGGACTGGCAATGCTCGCATCAACTGCTGAGCGTTCGCTGATTTTAGGCGACAGCACCGAACAAGATATGTTGCCTACAACTATTGCTGAAGTGGAACAAGCACGAGATCGAGAATTGGTTTAACGTCTGAACTAGCCCTGCGAGAGTTCCGATATGTCTGGGAAGGATCCGACTGAGTCACAGACCAAAACCACTGCAGAGCTTTCTTGGCAGGCTAACTCTAGAACCTCTGCAATTACTTGAGCATCGCTCGGTGAGGCCTTCATCAAGTCTTGCCAGCCAGACCAAGCCAAGCAAGTAGTTCCTGCGGAGTCGCCAGCAGGCAATATCGCATCAACTAGCTCAGCAAGAGTACGGCCAACTAAATGAGAATTAGAAGTTTGATTTGCAGCAAAGTCAACGAAATCTTGGATTGATTCAATGCCCGAGGTGTCAAGCCACATGCCAATCCAGGTAGCTAAAGTCGTTTCACCCTTGAATCCAGATTCGGTAAAATTAACTTTCCAGCGCATGACGCCACTTAATCTGTTTGCTTTCAACATTGCAGCAAGTAGACCTGGGTTTGGGGCAGCCACTAAATTCCTAACCGATGCTTCACACAACTTGTGCTGTAGCAACCATACGCGCCACCCGTGATTTTCTCGAATTCTGGCCAAACTACGGGTTGATGATTCGAGGATCAACTTAATTGCATATAGTTACGTCTGTGTCTAAACGTGATCTTGATGCAGCCGAAATCTTTGATCCAGCGCTGCGAGCATCCTATGAGTTATGCCGCCAGTTAAATGCTGAACATGGCAAAACCTATTACCTCGCAACTCTTCTTCTCCCGCCTGCCAAGCGTCCCTACGTGCACGCGCTTTATGGATTTGCCAGGTACGCAGATGAGATTGTCGATGATTTAGCATCAACGCTAACAGAATCTCAAAAAGCTGATCAGCTTAGAATTTGGGGAGATAGCTTCTTGGCTAAGTTTGATTCAGGCCAGACCGACGATCCCGTATGTCTTGCCGTTTTAGACACTGTTCGACGCTGGAATATTCCCCGCGAACATTTCGAAGCGTTCCTCCATTCAATGACAATGGATTTAACCGTTACTGAATATGCAACATACGAAGATCTATATGAATACGTTTATGGATCAGCTGCAGTCATTGGTCTGCAAATGGTTCCGATTTTGGAACCAACTAGTAAAGACGCATATAAATATGCAACGGAGCTTGGAGTTGCTTTTCAACTTGCAAACTTCATTCGCGATGTCGGTGAAGATCTCGAACGCGGACGCGTCTATCTTCCCCTCGATGAACTTTCAGACTTTGGGGTGACCAGGGCAGATCTTGAAGCCCGAATTGCCACGCCCGAAATAAAAGCTGCATTAAAATTTCAGATATCAAGGGTTCGTCAACTTGAGGAATCTTCCCGAGCAGGTATCTCAATGCTGGGTGAGCCATCACAACCTCGCCCAAAAACGTATTGTGTTAGGTGTTGTGATCATGACAGGGCACCACGTGGGCACGCTCGACCACCACTATTCCCCAAGTTGGCCCTCGAATCA
>CAIYGJ010000085.1 GCA_903925705.1 uncultured Actinomycetes bacterium
CAGTGATTTCTGGATCCAACAAAATGTTTCGGATCTTTTCGGCAGTTGGAGTGCCGCCAGGTTCGCGAGTGAGAACTACTTCATGGCCAAGCGATTGCAAGTATTCAGCGAGGCGCTTTGAATGCGTAGATTTTCCAGCGCCTTCACCGCCTTCAATCGCAATAAACAATCCAGTAGCCACGACTCAAACTCTAGCCAACTGGTGTGACGTCAGATTCAACTGGCGTTGATCCAACACCGGTCTTAGTTTTCGCTGCTGCCTTTTTCGCTGCAGCACCACTAATTACTTTTGTGCCACCAACTGTTTTCTTGGCTGCCTTCTTCTTGGTAGTAGCTTTCTTCTTAACTGGAGGCTTCTTGGCTGCAGCTTTACGAGCGGCCGGCTTCTTTACCGATGGACCCGCTGCGCGACGTTCGGCTAGTAAGTCAGAAGCGCGTTCAATCGAAATAGTTTCTACTGAATCGCCACCACGAAGTGAGGCATTAGTTTCGCCATCGGTGATGTAAATGCCGAAGCGACCTTCGCGAACCACAACTTCTTTTTGGGTTGATGGGTCAACGCCAACAACCTTCAATGGACCAGCTGCCTGACCCCGACCACGACGAAGTTTCGGTTGGGCAAACAGAGCGAGTGCTTCTTCAAGTGTGCAACTAAAGATTGATTCTTCGTCAGGCAAGGTGCGCGAGTCTTTACCCTTTAACAAGTAAGGACCGTAACGACCATTCTGGGAAGTGATCGGCTCACCTTCAGTTGGATCTAAACCGATTTCACGCGGCAAAGTGAACATCCGAAGTCCGTCTTCAAGTGTTACTTGTTCCACATCCATTGTTGAAAACAGCGATGCAGTGCGAGGCTTTTCTTTCTTCGGTGAACCCTCTGGCAAAACTTCAGTGAAGTACGGGCCATAGCGTCCTGTCTTTGCCATGATTACGCGCTCAGTTTCAGGGTCTACACCGAGTTCGCGTTCACCAGATGGTGCATTGAAAAGTTCTTCAGCTTTTTCGGCTGTCATTTCATCTGGCGCAAGATCTTGTGGGATGTTTGCGCGTTGTAAAGTTTCACCTTCGCCGCGCTCTAGGTAAGGGCCGTACTTACCAACGCGAATGATGCCTTCATGACCTTCAATTGGAAGTGATGCCATAGCGCGGGCATCTATGTCGCCATAGACCGAAACCAGCGGAGCCAGGCCAGGAAAAATAGAGCCTTCAGTTTTTTCACCAAAGTAAAAACGCTTTAGAACTTCAAGTCGTCCCTGTTCGCCATTAGCAACTTCATCAAGAACTTCTTCAAGTGACGCAGTGAAGTCATAGTCGACAAGTTGAGTGAAGTTCTCTTCCATCAAACGGGTAACTGTGAAAGCCAAGAAGTGAGGAACCAATGCGCTACCGCGCTTCCACACATAACCCTGATCAATGATGCGGCTGACGATTGCTGCGTATGTTGACGGGCGACCGATACCAAGTTCTTCAAGCTTTTGAACCAAAGTTGCTTCGGTGTAGCGAGCAGGTGGATTTGTCGAGTGACCGCTTGGTTCCAAGGAAATTGCAGTTACGGAATCCCCCACCTTTACTGCAGGCAGACGACGAGCTTCGTTCTTTTCATCTTGATCTTCATCCGCATCATCGTAAGCGGCCATGTGACCGCGGAAAGTAATGACAGTGCCACTTGCTGAAAATTCAGCATCCCGACCATCGCCACTGGTTGCACCGATACGAATGGTTGCAGTTGTTCCCTTGGCATCAGCCATCTGGCTGGCAACGGTTCGCTTCCAAATTAAGTCGTAAAGCGCGAATTCATCGCCAACTAATTCACCAGCAACTTCTGCTGGTGTGCGAAAGACGTCACCAGCAGGACGAATTGCTTCGTGTGCTTCTTGGGCATTCTTAACTTTGCGATCGTAACGACGTGGCGCTTCGGAAACGTGATCGCTTCCGTAAAGTTCAGCTGCTTGCTTACGCGCTGCGTTTAAAGCGGTATCGGAAAGTGTTGTTGAATCGGTACGCATATAAGTGATGTAACCGCGTTCATACAAAGCCTGTGCAACACGCATTGTGCGCTGCGCTCCCCACTTCAACCGACCAGATGCGGCTTGCTGCATTGTCGAAGTCATGAATGGCGCTTTTGGCTTGCTTGAGTATGGGCGATCATCAACCGAGCGAACTTCAAACTTCGCGCCACTTAGTGAGTTACACAAACTCTTTGCAACAGCTTCATCAAGATGAACAATGCTGGCATCTTTTAATTGAGCCAAGGAATCAAAGTCTTTACCTTGCGCAATCTTTTTTCCGTCAACTGCTACTAGGTTTGCGCTGAATGATTGTGGGTCGAAGGTGCCTTCGATGTCCCAGTACGAAGCGCGCTTGTAAGCAATGCGCTCACGTTCTTTTTCTACAATTAATCGCGTTGCGACTGACTGCACCCGGCCCGCTGAAAGTCCCGCTTGAACTTTTCGCCATAGAACTGGTGAAACTTCAAAGCCGTATAGGCGATCAATAAGTCTGCGAGTTTCTTGAGCATTAACCAATTGCATATCTATGTCGCGTGTAGATTCCGCAGCATGCCTAATTGCTTCGGGTGTAATTTCATGGAACACCATTCGGCGTACTGGAACTTTTGGCCGAAGAATTTCCATTAGGTGCCAAGCAATCGCTTCACCTTCACGGTCCTCGTCAGTTGCGAGTAAGAGTTCATCGGCATCAGCAAGCATCCGCTTTAGCTCAGCGACTTTGTCCTTCTTTTTTGAGCTGACCACGTAATAAGGAGTGAAGTCATCCTCAACATCGATAGCCATGCGGCCCCAAGGCCGCTTTTTAATTTCAGCCGGGACATCGACAGCGCGCTCGGGAAGGTCGCGAACGTGGCCAACAGATGCTGTCACTTCGTAACCTGGGCCAAGGTATTTTTGAATGGTTTTGGCCTTGGCTGGAGATTCGACGATAACCAGACGGTGTGGTGTCGACAAAAGGATTCCCTTCGGCAAATGCAAAAGACTCTATATATAGAGTCAAAAGCGCTATCTCGCAAGAGTGTGCCTTACTGCCTAGGGGCATTGTCAAACTGGCGAGTTTGTTCCGCGAGTCGCATGCCCCTGTAGAAGGGTGTCTTTCCCCTTTAACTGCAACGTATTTTTGGCAAAAAGAGAACCCCAACCGCAAAGCTGGGGTTCTCTTAGTGATTTAGTCGTTAGCTGGCCATTGCCTCTTCGCCAACTGCAATAGGTCGGCGCTTGGAAATGATTACCGAGACGACAATTACGGCAGTTGCAAGAGCTGCCATACCAATACGCATTGCGTCCTTATTTTCAAGTGTCATTGCTACAACAGCCGGAGCGATTAGCAATGCAACAAGGTTCATGACCTTAAGCAATGGGTTGATCGCTGGTCCTGCGGTGTCCTTGAATGGGTCACCAACAGTGTCACCGATAACAGTTGCAGAGTGAGCTTCAGAGCCCTTGCCACCGAAGTGTCCATCTTCAACGAACTTCTTCGCGTTATCCCAAGCTCCACCTGAGTTGGATAGGAACACTGCCATCAGAGTTCCAGTTGCAATCGTGCCGGCAAGGAATGAGCCAAGTGCGCCAATTCCTAATCCGAAACCGACTGCAATAGGAGTCAAGATTGCAAGTAGACCTGGTGTTGTTAGTTCGCGCAAGGAATCCTTGGTCACGATGTCAACAACGCGGCTGTAATCCGGAAGTTCAGTTCCAGCCATGATGCCTGGCTTCTCGCGGAACTGACGACGAACTTCGAAAATCACCGATCCAGCTGCGCGGGATACTGCGTTGATTGCAAGACCGCTGAACATAAAGACAACTGCGGATCCGATCAGCAAACCGAATAGGTTAGCTGGATTCGAGATGTCTAGCGTTCCGGTGTACTGCAAGTCACTTGTTGTGAAGCTCTTTGCAGCATTAGTAACTGTATCTCGGAATGCACCGAACAATGCAGTTGCAGCAAAGACTGCGGTTGCGATTGCAATGCCCTTAGTGATGGCCTTAGTTGTGTTACCAACTGCGTCAAGGTTTGTTAGAACCTGAGCGCCTTCACCATGAACGTCGCCAGACATTTCTGCAATACCTTGTGCGTTGTCAGAAACTGGACCGAAGGTATCCATCGAAACGATGACACCAACCGTGGTTAGCAAACCAGTACCAGCCAATGCGATTGCAAACAATCCAAGAATTACAGACGCGCCACCTAGAAGGTAAGCGCCGTATAACGCAGCACCGATTAGCAATGCGGAATAAACCGCAGATTCCAAACCAAGTGAGATACCAGCAAGAATTACAGTTGCTGGTCCAGTTAGAGATGACTTGGATACGTCATCGACTGGCTTACGGTTGGTTTCTGTGAAATACCCAGTTAACTGCTGGATTGCAGCGGCCAAAACGATACCGATAAGTACGGCTCCAATTGCCATGTGACGAGGATTAACGACCACGCCTTCAGCCAAACCGAAGGTTGGATCTGAAACAGCCTGAAGTTCACCAAGTGTTGCTGGCAAGAACTGGTAGGCAGCGGCAGCGACTAATACTGCGCTAATAATCGCGGATAGGAAGAAGCCGCGATTGATCGCACTCATTCCGGAACGATCGCCTGCGCGTGGTGTTACAGCGAAGATACCTACAACTGCGGTGACAACACCGATAGCAGGAACGACCAATGGGAATACCAAACCGATTTCGCCAAAAGCAGCTTTGCCAAGAATCAAGGCTGCAACAAGTGTTACTGCATATGATTCAAACAAGTCAGCTGCCATGCCAGCACAGTCACCAACGTTGTCGCCAACGTTGTCTGCGATTGTTGCAGCGTTACGAGGATCGTCTTCTGGAATACCCTGTTCAACTTTTCCAACTAGGTCAGCGCCGACGTCAGCAGCTTTTGTAAAAATACCGCCACCAACGCGCATAAACATTGCAAGTAGTGCCGCGCCAAAGCCGAAGCCTACGAGAACCTTTGGTGCTACACCCTTGTAAACCAAAACGACGATTGCGGCGCCAAACAAACCAAGACCGACAGTGAACATGCCAGCCACACCACCGGTGCGGAAAGCGATCTTCATTGCTTCTTGTTCACCGCTGGTGTTTGCTGCAGCAGCGACGCGAACGTTTCCGCGAACTGCAAGCCACATACCCATGTAGCCAGTGATGCCAGAGAATACTGCGCCAACCAAGAAGAATAATGAACGCCCGATGCGCTCATTCTGCGTTTCAGCTGGAAGTAGGAATAGTAAGAAGAAAACCAAAACGGCAAAAATCGCAAGGGTGCGGAACTGTCGACTTAGATAAGCCGAAGCACCTTCCTGGATTGCCTTGGCAATGTTCTTCATGCTTTCGGTGCCTTCGTCGGCTGCCAAAACTTGGCGGACCAAAACTGCCGCTACACCTAGTGCAGCGATAGCAATCAGGGCGACGATGACCACGGTTGTGTAATTGGATCCAGTCAGGGCTACTTCCTGGCTGGCGACATGTGCGAATGCAGACATGGTTCTCCTTGTTGGGGGTTCTCTTGAAAAATCTTATGAGATCAAGGTGATTTGGCTGGTACTTGGTCGGGTAAATAGGGAAATTACTTATTACCTATTTCTTAGGGTTAATTTGCACCCAATGAAACAAAGAGTTCTCGAGCGGCCGCTTCATCCCAGATAACAGATGAGCCGGCTGCGGTAGTGGCATCAGCATTCGATACCGGAACGGTTGTCAATGTTCCATTTCCATTTGATAAACCGCGCATGGCTCGAGCAAGGTTGCTGATGTCCACTACTGAATCTGAACCACCGACGTTAACTGATGCAGTTCCAGCGTCAACTAGTTTCCACATGCGGACTGGATTGAGCAGCACTGCTGGTGTTGCGACTTTCTTAATTACTGAACCCAAGTACTGTTGCTGTCTTTCAACACGACCTAGATCGCCTTTTGGATCTGCATATCTCATGCGCACGTATGCAAGTGCATTTTTACCATCAAGTTCTTGACAACCCGCTAGCAAACTCAAGCCCGAATTTTTATCCGTCACATCTGCTGACACACACATATTTACGCCGCCAATTGCGTCAGTAATATCTCGAATTCCTTTAAAGCCCACTTCCATGTAGTGATCTATGTGCAAACCGGTATTTCGTTCAACAGTTTCTACAAGTAGTGGGGCGCCACCTTTGCCGTATGCAGTATTGATTTTGTTTTTACGATCTTCAACGGCTGAGCCATCTAATGCTGTGTGCGCAGGAATTATTACGTAAGAATCGCGCGGCAAACTTACTAACGTTGGTTTTCCGTCATCGCCAACATGTATCAGCATGATTGTGTCGGTTCGCTGCGGACCCATATCACCACCGGTGTGAAGCTGCTGACGTTCCGCTTTAGATAATCCTTCGCGACTATCTGAACCAACAAGTAACCAGTTGGTTCCAGCAGTATCCGCCATGACTACATTGGCGGCGGCTGGAGTTTTATCCAGCGAAGTTGCAGCATGGAAACCAAGAACTAAATAGAAGCCGAGATATGCAAGCACGATATTTCTGATGTATCGAATTGGCCTAGGGTAACGCGACTTGCCTTTTCCGAATGAAAATTTTGGCAATGTAACCCCTGGAATTTTTGATTTAGAAACGATCGGATTTACTTGCGGATTTGAAAGCTTGATTTCTTCTAGAACCGGCGCTAGCTCAGGTGCCACAACCGCTGATGGGATTGCAGTTGCAGGCTGTGGCGTATCAGCAACAAACTTTGGTTGGGCTTGAGTTTGACCAATTTCCCCTGCCCGGTAGGTGGTAACGGAAAAGACTGGTTCCCTCGGTTGTTCGATAACAGGGTTGGCCTCGGGTGTGCCGATGACTTTGCCATCGGAACCTCTGCGATAAACCGTTGATTCCACCTTGTAATTCTCACTTAATTCCAAACAAACCGAGATGTCTGGCGCGCCAAACCTAGTTGTTCATTGAAAGCAGAAAATGGCATAAAGAAAGTCCAGGCGTCACCGACGGGGGATGCAGTAACGCCTGAACTACTCCAAAACTATGAAAAATCTTAATTTCTCGCGACTTTAATGCCCCATTTGCAGGAAATCTTGACTGAACCTTTAACTTTTGAAAATTGGGAACAAAGAAACCGCGTAATCTTGAGTTTCTATGAAAAATTCATTCGCATATTTGGGTCCTAAAGGCACCTTTACTGAGGCTGCCTTTTTGCAGATGCCGATTGCCCAAGGGGCCGAACTGATTCCTGCTGAATCAGTACGTGAAGCATTAAATATGGTTCGAGCTGGAAAAGTTTTTGGAGCTCTAGTACCAATTGAAAATTCAGTTGAGGGCTCGGTATCCACGACCCTAGATGAATTAGGTCATGGTGATTCACTCGAAATAATCGATGAAATCGCGATTCCAGTGGAGTTCGCGCTACTGGCTAAGCCTGGAGTTTCAATTTCTGACATAAAGAGAATCGCAACTCACCCGCATGCTCACGCACAATGCGTTGATTGGCTGCACAAAAATATTCCTGGCGTTCATGTTTTGCCTGCAATGTCAACTGCTGCTGCAGCTGAAGAGTTATCAGGTGGCGCAAATTACGATGCAGCCATTTGTTCTGTTGCTGCAGCAAAACATTACGGATTGGAAATTCTGGCGCAAGGAATTGGCGATAGTGATTCAGCGTGGACTCGATTTGTTTTGGTGAGTAAACCAGGCCATGCGCAACCTTCAACAGGTAACGACAAAACGACGTTGTCATTGTTTATGCATCGCAACCAACCTGGCGCATTGTTAAATATCTTGACTGAGTTTGCAGTTCGAGGTGTTGACTTGTCACGGTTGGAATCCCGTCCAACAAAACAACAGCTAGGTGACTATTTCTTCTCAATTGATTGTGTTGGCCACATTGATGACGAGAATCTTGGTGATGCACTAATAGAACTAAGAAAAATATGTGCTGATGTTAAATTCTTGGGCTCATACCCTCGCCATGACAATGCAAGTACCCACGGCACCGTTACTGAAGTTGAGAAATCAAATGTTGATGCGCAGATTTGGTTAGAAAACTTACGTAAGCGAAAAGATTAACTCTCAATAATTCGATCGATAAATACTGCAACACCATGATCGTCATTTGATGGTAAGAATTCTGTTGCTGCTTCTTTAACCCAATCATGTGCGTTGTCGACGGCAGCGCCACGTCCAGCCCAAGCAATCATCGGAACATCGTTTGGCATGTCGCCAACTGCTGCAATATCAGTTGCGGTTAATCCTTTGCTAGCTGCGAACTTCTCTAAACCAGTTCCCTTGTTTACGCCAAGGGCGCTCATCTCAATCATTAGGTCTAGGAAGTTGGAGTGTGTTACGTCGACAAGTCCACCTAATGCGCCTTGAGCTTCAATTAAGAATTGATCTGCATTTTTCTGAACTTGATCACTTGGGCGAGCCAGCAACTTGATTACGATCTCGGTTGCAAACATGGATTCAACATCAGTTGCTGGTGGAGTGGTCTTTACTTCCCAGCGAGGTCGGTACTTGTCATCAACCAAAAATGAGACGTCATGGCGATCAAGTTCTACAGCAAACGATATATCAGGATCGAGTTCTTGCAAGATCTGTGCTGCCTTCAGCCCGGCATCGCTGGTCATCAAGTCGGCGTAGATGGTTTCCTGAGTTTTAAGGTCCATTAGTAATGCGCCATTGCACACAAGGGCTAATCCTTCGTGCCCAGTCATGTCTGGAATCTGGCGCATCCAGCGAGATGGGCGACCCGTCACGAACATAGTTTCTAGGCCATTTGCATGGGCCCGAGCAATGGCTGCAACGTTTTCTGGTGAAACTGTGCCGCCAGTTTGCAGGAAGGTGCCATCAAGATCGCTGGCAATTAACCGCGTCACAATTGTTACCAACTTCCCTGATATTTGACCTAGTCAGATGGGGCAAAAACTCGCTAGAGTTTTCAACTACCCGTACCCCAACCCTACGGGCTTTTCATAAAGGAGCATCATGGCCAAGATCAGCGACGAAGTTCGCACCCACAAATACACCTTGACCGAAGACGAGATGCCTACCCAGTGGTACAACATCGTTCCGGATCTGCCAGCGCCACCGCCGCCAGCACTACATCCAGGAACTCATCAGCCAGCTGGGCCAGAAGATTTCGCACCGTTATTCCCAATGGAATTGATCATGCAAGAAGTCAGCCAGGAGCGATACATCGATATCCCCGGCGGCGTTCTAGATGTTTACCGCCAATGGCGTCCAAGCCCGCTGTTCCGCGCTCACCGTTTGGAAAAAGCACTTGGCACACCTGCTCGTATCTATTACAAGTACGAAGGTGTTTCACCCGCCGGATCACACAAACCAAATACCGCAGTTCCGCAGGCTTACTACAACGCCCAAGAAGGTATTAAGAAACTTGTTACAGAAACTGGCGCAGGCCAGTGGGGAACTGCACTTGCATTTGCTTGCGCGCTTTACGACATGGAATGTGAAGTTTTCCAGGTTGGCGCTTCATTTGATGCCAAGCCATTCCGCAAACTAATGATTGAAGCATTTGGTGGCACGGTACATCGCTCACCATCACAGCTAACTGAAGTTGGCAAGATGCTTGCCTCAGATCCAAAGAACTTAAATGGATCACTTGGTATTGCAATTTCTGAAGCTGTTGAAGTTGCAGTGCAGGATCCACAGACACGTTACGCACTTGGTTCAGTTTTGAATCACGTGCTAATGCATCAGACCATCATTGGCGAAGAAGCATTGCTGCAAATGGAAAAGGCTGGCGATACTCCAACACTTATCGTTGGTTGCACCGGTGGTGGATCAAACTTTGGTGGACTTGCCTTCCCATTCCTGCGCGAAAAAATGGCTGGCAAAATTAGTCCACGCATCTTGGCTGCCGAACCTGCATCATGTCCATCACTTACTCGTGGCACTTACGCTTACGACTTTGGTGACACTGCAGGCATGACACCACTTATGAAGATGCACACCCTTGGTAAGGATTTCATTCCAGATCCAATTCACGCTGGTGGTTTGCGCTACCACGGTATGGCTCCATTGATTTCTCACATCTACGAACTTGGTTTGATGGATGCCCAAGCGGTTGCTCAAACCGAGTGCTTCAGTGCGGCAGTTCAGTTTGCTCGCACCGAAGGAATCGTTCCTGCACCAGAGCCAACTCACGCAATTGCAATTGCGATTCAGGAGGCTTTGAAGGCTAAGGAAACCGGTGAAGAAACCGTTATCTTGACTGCACTTTGTGGACATGGACACTTTGACCTTGCTGCCTACGATGCTTTCCTTGGCGGTCGCATGGTTGATGAAGATTTCTCAGAAGAACGTTTGGCTGCAGGCCTAGCTAACTTGCCTCAGGTTGCTGGTGTCTAAGTAAACATATACAAATGCCCCGCTGGATTCAGCGGGGCATTTGTTTTTAAGAGCTTAGTTTTAACCGTTACTTCAAATTGAAGTGCGAGGCTCCGCCTAAGTAAGGCTGAAGCGCTTTTGGAATTCTTACCGAACCATCTGCTTCTTGATGATTTTCAAATAGCGCCACAATGGTTCGGGTGACTGCGCATAAAGTTCCATTCAAAGTTGCAATTGGTTCGACGCCATCTTTGCCACGTGAACGAATCTTTAATCTGCGGGACTGGAACGTTGTGCAATTCGATGTTGAGGTAACTTCGCGGTAGCGCTCTTGAGATGGTACCCAGGCTTCGCAGTCAAACTTACGCGCAGCACTCGAACCAAGATCGCCAGTTGCAACATCAATCACGCGATATGGAATTTCTAGTGCTTGTAAGAATTCTTCTTCGAAACCTAATAAGCGTTCATGTTCTGCAACGGCTTCATCAACTGGGCAGAACGAAAACATTTCAACTTTGTCGAACCAGTGCACCCGGAAAATTCCGCGCGTATCTTTGCCATGGCTTCCGGCTTCACGACGGAAACATGGTGAGAATGCAGCATAACGACGAGGCACGTCGCCTTCGAGGATTTCATCCATGTGATACGCAGCTAGCGGAACTTCAGCAGTTCCAACTAAATACAAATCATCAGCTTCGAGGCGATAAACATTTTCTGCAGCCTGTCCTAGGAATCCAGTTCCTTCCATTGCTGCTGGCTTAACAAGTGCCGGCGGAATCATTGGAGTGAAACCATTCTTTTGTGCTGTGTTCATTGCTAACTGAACTAGTGCCAATTCGAGCATCGCGCCAGGTCCAGTTAAGTAATAGAAACGGCTGCCACTGACTTTTGCACCGCGTTCGATATCAATAGCGCCAAGTAATTCGCCGATTTCGACATGGTCTCGAACGGTGATTC
Source organism: uncultured Actinomycetes bacterium (assembly GCA_903925705.1). Classification (GTDB taxonomy): domain Bacteria; phylum Actinomycetota; class Actinomycetes; order S36-B12; family UBA5976; genus UBA5976. The sequence goes on from CAIYGJ010000085.1 coordinate 11,294, forward strand.
CTTCTGCAGAAAAATCTCGTTTGGTTCCGACTTCATTTATTACAACGAAATCATCCTCGCCACCAACCGGTGCGGCTGGGTCTACAACGTTAGAAAGTCCAAGTACGAGAGCATCAAGATTTGCATCCATCTCGCGCAATTGATTCTCGGCTGCCTTTACCTGATCGGAAAGGGTTTTGGTCTCGGCCAATAATGCCTGCTTTTCGTCACCCTGGGCTTTAGCAACCTGCGCGCCGATTGCCTTTTGGTTGGCTCGCAAGCTTTCAAATTCACCCAAGGAAGCGCGACGAGCAGTATCCGCGATAACAACTTGGTCCACTAATTCAACGGATTCCCCGCGAGCAGCCTGGGACTGTTTGAAAGCTTCAGGGTCTTGGCGAAGGGCTGCTAAATCGATCATGGCTTAAGCCTAGAGGACTGAGTGCACCAAAAATTCATCTGGTAATTGGTATCTGATGGTTAATTGCAGATAGCATCAATTCTGCATTTGATTGCTTACTGCATCGACAGACATGAGGTACTTCATTGGACATGAACTGGTTGACTCCAAAGGCGCAAGCTCGCTCAGCTGGAGATAAAGGTTGGGGAAGTTTTGCAATCGAGCCGATCAGTAAAGGCGAAACTGTTGGCAGTTTCGGTGGATGGTCCGTACCTCGCGAAGTCTTGGCGACTTTAGAACTAGAGCGCCAACATCGCGCAATTCAAGTTGATGATGATCAGTTCTTAGTTTCCCGCGAAGAACGCGAGCCGGGCGATTGCTTCAACCATTCCTGTGAACCAAGTTGTGGCTTGATGGGCGCAACGATTTTGAAAGCTCGCCGCGATATTGCTGTTGGCGAAGAACTGACCTTTGATTATGCAACTTGTGATGATTCTGATTATGACGAATTCACTTGTGGCTGCGGAAGCGCCGAATGCCGTGGAACAGTTACTGGAAAAGATTGGCAACTGGCTGAACTACATACAAAGTATGCCGGCGAATTTTCGCCTTACTTAGCTCGTCGGATTGCTAACGAGTTCTAGCTAGAACTAGAGCCGCCATCAGAAAATCCGCCACCATCAAAAGAGCTACTTGCATCTGGTGACGGTGAATCAAGCGGCGCAATGATTGTGTCGTTTAAGTTTGGGTGATTATCAATTACTGCTGCTGAAGCAGATGCCGAGGCTGTCGCACCAGCAATGAAAGTTACATCATCTAAATTCTTGCTATCAAGATGCTCATGATATTTAACGTCGGCGCGATGTAGATCCGAGTCGCGAATCTTTAGGGCTTCGCCAATTGGTAGTACGACTAAAAATGTTGCCAAGACATGCATGACGCTAAGGGCAAACTTGACCGAGAAAGAAATGTTTACCAAAGTTAGTGCGCTGTATACCGAAGCAAACCCAGCACCTAGGCCAAGCACTAAGAACCAGATTCTTGGACCAATAAATAATTTCGCTAGACCAACTGCAACGATTGTTGCAACAACTCCAGCAATCGCAGTTGCAATTGTCACTCTAAGAACTGAAGCCTCTACGTAAACTGTGCTTTGAAATCCCTCTGGAACCATGATTTCCCACTTGAATAAATTGACACAGATCCAGAGCCAGCCCGCATTTGCGGCGGCGGCCAAAGCAGTTGCACCCAGTCCTGCAAGCCAAATACGTGTTGCTGGAGGTGTTACCTGACGAACTGGTTTAACTGACATTTTGCACTCCCGTTTAGCGAATCGCTAGTGCCAAAAGCCTACGCCATAGCGCCAGTTTCACTGCTGTGCATTTCTCGCGTAACCTTGCATTTGGTCGTTTTCATTAACGATTTTGGCGAGGTGGCAGAGCGGCCGAATGCGGGCGCCTTGAAAGCGTCTGAGGTGTAAAAGCCTCCGGGGGTTCAAATCCCTCCCTCGCCGCGTAA
>CAIYGJ010000086.1 GCA_903925705.1 uncultured Actinomycetes bacterium
ACACCTGTGGATTTATCGAACAGGCCAAAAAGGACTCCATTGACACCATCTTGGAGGCCAGTGAATTACTCGCTGGCAATGGAAAAGTGGTCGCCGTTGGCTGCTTAGCTCAGCGTTACGGTAAAGAACTTGCTGCAGAGTTGCCAGAAGCCGATGCCGTTTTGAGCTTTGATGATTACGCAAACATTGGATCAACTCTACGAAAAGTTTTAGCTGGCGAAAGTATCGTTGCCCACACACCGGGGGACAGAAGGAAGTTACTTCCAATATCGCCAGTTGACAGGCAATCAGTGTCTCCCGATGTTTCAACGCCTGGCATGGGGCCGCACGTTTACCGGAAACGTTTGGAAGCAACACCTTGGGCGCCGCTAAAGATTGCGTCAGGCTGTGATCGCAGATGTACATTTTGCGCGATCCCTGCGTTTCGAGGCTCATTCGTTTCTAGGGATCCAGGTGAGATTTTTGAGGAAGCCGCATGGCTTGGTGAAAATGGCGTTCGAGAACTTCTGTTGGTTAGCGAGAATTCGACTTCTTATGGCAAGGATCTTGGGGATTTAAGACTTCTCGAGAAGCTACTTCCATTGTTGGTTCAACCCGAGGGTATCGAATGGGTTCGGGTTTCATATTTACAGCCAGCAGAAATGCGGCCAGATTTGATAAGCGTTATCGCTAATACGCCGGGAATTGTTCCTTATTTTGATCTTTCATTTCAACATGCAAGTAACGCAGTACTTCGAAGAATGAAGCGATTCGGTGGCACTGATAGCTTCCTAGATCTATTAAGTGCAATCCGACTACACAACCCACTTGCCGGTGCCAGAACAAATGTCATTGTTGGTTTCCCAGGGGAAACAGAAGCTGATGTAACCGAGCTAATCGAATTTATTGAAGGTGCCAGATTGGATGCAGTGGGAGTATTTGCGTACTCGGATGAAGATGGCACTGCTGCGGTAAAACTTGATGGTCATCTATCTGAACATGAGGTGCAAGCCAGACATGATGCCGTGAGCAAGGTTGCTTTGCGCGTCAGCGAAGACGTTGCCCGTGGACGAATTGGGCAGGAAGTTTCAGTTTTGATCGAGGAGTCTGGTAATCAAGGTCGCAGTGAACATCAAGGACCAGAAGTTGATGGCTCAACAACAGTGATTTCGGAAGAATCATTGCCGGTGGGTTCAATTGTGCGGGCTGTTGTGATTGATGCTATAGGTGTTGACATTGTGGCAAGGCAGATTTCATTGTGACTAGCTCACCAACTCCAGATCATTTAGGTGATCCAAATAATGAAGTTCCACTACTAAACATTCCAAACCTTCTTACGGTTGCCAGATTGATCATGGTTCCGGTCTTTGGGTATTTAGTTCTTGCAGTCGAGCAAACGCAAGCTGCGCAATGGGCTAGCGCTTGCGTTTTTCTGATCGCTGCACTAACTGACCTTGTTGATGGTGTTTGGGCCCGCCGTTATGGGTTAGTCACAAACTTTGGCAAAATCGCTGATCCAATCGCAGACAAGGCATTGATCGGAACTGCTCTGGTTGCTCTATCAATCCAAGGTGAGATTGGTTGGTGGGTAACTGGAGTGATAATTTTCCGAGAAGTTGCAATTACACTTTTGCGATTCTGGGTAATCAAACAAGGTGTGATCCCAGCCAGCCGTGGTGGAAAAGTGAAGACAGTAAGTCAGATAGTCGCAATTGTGGCCTTCCTGGTCCCGCTTCATGGGTGGGTTGATGCAGTTGCGCAAATGTCCTTAGGCGTTGCCTTAGCATTAACAATTACGACGGGCATCGACTACGTGTTGAAGGCAAGGATTCTTCCCAAAAATGGATAGCATTTTTTCAAATGATAGGCCCATGAAAAGAGCCACGAAGTGACAACAGATATAGATTCATTAGCCGTAACAGTCGTCATCGCGATGCAAGGTCGAACTGTGGCAACAGCCGAGTCGATTACCGGTGGCCAATTGGGCTCAACAATTACTTCAATACCAGGTGCCTCACAGATTTTTCGTGGCGGAGTAATCGCTTATGCGATGGACTTGAAAGCCAGTTTGTTGGGCGTTTCTGAATCCTTGCTGGTTGAAGGTGGAGCGGTCCAAGCCCAAGTTGCATTGGAAATGGCAACTGGCGTTGCTAGCAAGCTAAATGCTGATTTTGGATTGGCTGTCACTGGGGTAGCTGGACCTGCTTCCCAGGACGGTCACCTGCCAGGCACGGTTTTTGTGGCCTGCGCAATGCGTGATGAGCAAGGAACTGTGATTGATTCGGCAGTGGATGAGTTACATCTGTTTCCCGAGACTGATGACCCAAGGCAAGCAAGGGCGCAGGTTAGAGAAGAAACCGTAGCGGCAGCCTTAGAGCTTCTGCTGACAATGCTCTAAATCGGTCTTGAATGTCTCGAATGTTAGGGTTTATCCCCAGATTTAGTGGGCATGATAAACAACAAGACGTAATCAATGAATTCTTGATATGATTAAGGAATGGAACGCGATATGACTCAGCAACAGGTGATGAATACCTCAGCAAGATCAGCCGTGACTCCAAATCAGGCTTTTACCCACACGGTGAAGATCGCCGATCCGAGTGCAACTCCGGTCTTCGGCAAGAAGATGATTCTTATGCGTCAGGTTGTTGGCGAGGAATTGCGCCGTCGCCGCAATGAACAAGGTCGAACCTTGCGTGACGTATCTCGCGATGCTCAGGTCTCATTGGGATACTTGTCAGAACTAGAACGTGGACAAAAAGAGGCATCTTCTGAGCTTTTGGCAGCGGTCTGCAACGCCTTAGATACTCCACTTTCCAGCTTGCTAGCGGGAGTCAGCACTGAAGTGGCCCGCCGTGAAGCCATGATGGTTGATCGATACTCGACGGTCTAAGTCGGTATAGGCCAACACCTAGATAAATAGCGAACTCATCACTAAATATTCACTGGATCTAATAACGGCTTTTGAATAGTTATGTCAGGTAAGTTCAAAGTGTGTCCACTTCAAATCCATCTCAAATCCAGCGGCACATTGATGGGTACCTTGATCATTTATTGGTTGAGCGTGGACTAGCAAAGAATTCAATGGCGGCTTACCGGCGGGACTTAGTTCGTTATCAGGAGTTCCTTGTCGGCAAGGGACTTGTTGAATTTTCTTTAGTAACGGCGAATGAAATCTCCGATTTTTTAATCAGTCTAAGACTTGGCAGCAAGCAACATCCCGCGCTTGCTCCGTCTTCAGCAGCCCGAACTTTGATTGCAGTTCGAGGACTTCATGCATTTTTGGCAAAAGAGGGGATAACGACTTCAGATTGCGCGCGCGCAGTCAAGCCACCAGGCATATCTAAACGTCTACCTAAGGCTTTGACTTTCGCCGAAATTGAAAGGTTACTGGCTGCCGTAGGCGCCGGAAGCGAATCAGATTTGTCGGTTCTCATGATGCGCGATCACGCCCTTTTGGAATTGCTCTATGGCACGGGAGCGAGAATTTCAGAATTGACAGACCTCAATTTGGATGATGTTTCAACCCTTTCAAAAGAACTCCCAATTTTGCGCCTCAAAGGCAAGGGAAATAGGGAACGCCTAGTACCAGTTGGATCACATGCCTTGCGAGCTCTGGAACGGTACCTGGTGCGAAGTAGACCAGTACTTTCAGGAAAGTCGACATCTAGTGCTGCGCTTTTTCTAAATGCCCGCGGAACCAAGCTATCCAGGCAGAGTGCCTGGACAGTGCTGCAAGCAGCAGCAGCGCGGGCCGATTTGTCGGGAAAGGTCTCACCGCACACCATGAGGCACTCTTTTGCCACGCACCTATTGGAAAATGGCGCAGATGTCCGGGTGGTTCAGGAGCTTTTAGGACATGCTTCAGTGACAACTACGCAGATTTACACTCTGGTAACTGTCGACCAGTTGCGAGAGGTTTATGCCACATCACATCCGCGAGCTCAAGCTCGGTAATTCAGGCCCAATATCTTGTGCGACACCAATGGAAAACCCACGTTGCATCCCAGTGTTTATTGGGAAAAGGGCTTAATCTAAAGTAGTCGTAACTTCCTCAGCGACGATTAATTCTGGCTCGATGGAATATTTCTGTTGGTCACGTGTGTGCTGGGAAGGATAGTTATGACAGTTCCAATTCCTCAGGATCAGAGTTTAAGCGATCCGTTAGCTGCCACAGCGATGTCAGTTTCGACCCCGATAGCAACCGAATCAACTCCAGTTTTGCCAATTGACCATGAAGCTTCAGTGACGCCAATAGTGTCAATAGAAGAAACAAAAGCACCTGGTGTGATCCTTGGGCTAACTGGTCGACCACTTCCAACTTTTAGCGCGCCTAAGCCATTGTCGAGTCATGGCCCGGCGTACGTCATTGCAATGACAAATCAAAAGGGTGGTGTTGGTAAAACTACTACCACAATCAATCTTGGCGCAGCGCTTGCCGAAGCCGGTCGCAAAGTATTGATGGTTGATATGGATCCACAAGGTTCATTGTCAATCGGCCTTGGCGTGAACCCAGATGATCTTGGTGGCAAGCGAACTGTTTACGACATGTTGATGGATTCAAGTGCAGTTCCTGCATCTGATGTCGTAATGAAAACTTCGGTAACTGGACTTGATTTGCTTCCAGCAAACATTCAATTGAGCGCGGCCGAATTGCGACTAGCTGGGGAAGTGGCACGTGAATACGCACTCGATCGGGCATTTGAATCTGTGCGTCCGTTATACGACTACATCTTGATCGATTGCCAACCGTCACTAGGTCTATTGACTGTCAATGCGTTAACGGCTGCTGACGGAGTTGTAATCCCGATGGAGTGCGAGTTCTTTGCGTTGCGAGGCGTTGAAATGCTGCGAGAGACAATCTCTAAAGTCCAAGAACGACTTAACAATCGCCTAACAATTGATGGTGTGTTGCCAACTATGGTTGACGCTCGTACTTTGCATACTAGGGAAACGATTCAGGCAGTTCTTGATGCATTTGGCGATAGCGTATTCCACACCACAATTAGCCGGACTGTTAAGTTCCCGGAAACAACTAAAGCCGGTGTTTCAATTATTGAACAAGCACCAAACTCCTCAGGCGCCCAGAACTATCGCAACCTTGCTTGGGAACTTGTATCTCGCCTAGAGGCCCAAGGCTCGGTTGCAAAGTAATGTTTGCGGCGTCTGCCGAGCCTGACCAAAAGACCGCTGCGCCGGAAGAAACTTCAGACTCATTTGTAGTTTCATTAGAAGAATTCTCGGGGCCGTTTGACGTACTACTTTCGTTAATTGCTAAGCATCGACTAGATGTAACAGCGCTCTCGCTTCATCAAGTAACCGATGACTTTCTTGGCTACATCAAAGCGCGCGGCGAAGAGTGGACACTTGACGAGGCAACTGAGTTCTTGGTTATTGCTGCCACGTTACTTGACTTAAAAGCTGCTCGCTTGATTCCAGGCGGCGAAGTTGAAGACGAAGAGGACATCGCGATTCTTGAAGCGCGAGATCTATTGTTGGCTCGACTTTTGCAATACCGAGCCTTTAAGGAAATGTCCGCTGACTTCAAGAATCGGTTAGCAACTGCTGGTCGACAACATCCTCGAGCTGCAGGTCTGGACGAGAAGTTCGCAAAGTTGTTGCCTGAGGTTGAACTCGGGATGGGGCCAGACGATTTCGCCAACTTGGCTGCTAGAGCGCTCGAGCCAAAATTACCTGACGTGATTTCGGTTGCTCACATCCATGCGGCTCGCGTTTCAGTACGCGAACAAGCAGCGATCATCGTTGAAAGATTGCGTCGAGTTGGCCAAGCTTCGTTTAGAACTCTAACCAGGGACTGTGACACGACACTTTTGGTTGTTGCAAGATTTCTCGCACTCCTTGAGATTTACCGAGATGGATTGATTACTTTCGATCAGCCGAATCCGCTTGGCGAGCTTTATGTTCGATGGATTGGTGATGACGACATGAACGTTGAGTCATTGCGAGAGATCGACGAATTTGATTCCACTGAAGTTCAAGACTTTAGGTCCCAATTAGGTGACATAAAAGCGAATGAACAATTGAATGATGAGACAGGTGAAGCGCCAAATGAGTAACGAGACAGTTGAATTTATCGACGGTGAATCAGCAACTGATGTTGAAGTGGATGATGGTATTTCGTTAGGTGCGCCGTCGATTCGAGCTGCGCTTGAAGCCTTGCTTATGGTTACCGAGGAGCCGATGAGTACTGCAACACTAGCTACTTTGACGCGCACCCCAGAGGATGTAGTCGTAACTACTTTGCATGATCTGGCGCAAGAGTATGCCGTACAAGAACGAGGCTTTGATCTGCGCGAGCTTGGCGGTGGCTGGCGGTTTTGGACCAGAGATAATTGCGCCCAAGTCGTTGAAAGATTTGTGCTTGACGGACAGCACGGCAGACTGTCCCAAGCGGGACTGGAAACCTTGGCAGTGGTGGCTTACCGACAGCCTGTTACGCGCGCGAGAATATCTGCAATCCGAGGCGTGAATGTTGATGGCGTTGTTAGAACCTTGGTAACACGAGGCTTGATCGAAGAAACCGGTCATGATCATGAAACTGGTGCTCATTTATATCGAACAACCACATACTTCCTAGAACGCCTCGGTCTTAAATCCTTAGATGAACTACCTCCAATTGCTGCGCACTTACCAATGCCAGACAATGTCGAAGAAGTTTTAGATCTAGCGAATAACTAGAGACTTATGGAAGAAAATGAAGTTCGCTTACAGAAGGTGCTCGCCAGTGCTGGCTTAGGGTCTCGTCGCAAATGCGAGGAGTTCATCACGGCAGGTCGCGTAACTGTAAATGGTGATGTCGTTGATGAACTAGGTTCACGAGTTGATCCAGAAGTGGACATCATTCACGTGGATGGCGTTCGAATTGCTCAAACTAGCGGACATATTGTTGTCGCATTAAACAAACCAAGAGGCGTGGTAACAACCATGTCAGATGATCAAGGCCGTGAGTGCGTAGGTGATTTAGTTGCAGAATTCGAAGAACGACTGTTTCACGTTGGGCGACTTGATGCTGAAACTGAAGGCCTACTACTCCTAACGAATGATGGGGAATTGAGTCAACGTTTAGGTCACCCGTCCCATGGAATTGTGAAGACTTATTTGGCACGAGTTTCTGGACGCGTAACCAAGGAAGACATTGAGAAAATTTCTGCCGGCTTTCCGATTGAAGGCACGCCGGTGGCAGTTACTGAGTGCAAGATTTTTGAAAGCGGAAAAAACCAAACGGTTGTGCAGATTTCTATCCACGAAGGTCGCAACCGAATCCTGCGCAAACTTTTTGATGAATTGGGATATCCAGTACTAGACCTGGTCCGCACCAAGATTGGTCCGATATCACTTGGAAGTTTGCGCTCTGGCCACCTGCGTGTGCTTGAAAACAAAGAATTGGGAAAACTCTATAGTTCCGTTGGGCTCTAGAATCAGATTATGAACATCAGAGCTATTAGGGGAGCAACCTGTCTGCAGCATGATGATGCTGCAGAAATGGCAGATGCGGTCACAGAGTTGTTGACAGAACTTATGTCTCGTAACTCCATTGCATCTGATGATTTGATCAGCGTGCTTTTTACATCAACGCCGGATCTGCATAGTGCGTTCCCTGCCGCGGCCGCTCGAGGTGTTGGACTTGCTGATGTCCCGCTTATTTGTGCTCTAGAAATTGATGTTGTTGGAGCTATGGAAAAAGTCGTTCGGGTAATGGTTCAAGTGCAAACCCAAAAATCCCGCGCTGAAATTAAACATGTGTACTTGCGAGGCGCCGAAGCGCTGCGCCAAGACATCGCACAATAAGTTGAAAGCAATTTGGCTATCATGACTCAAGGTAAAAACACACTAGTAATCGGCACCGGACTAATTGGTACATCAATTGCACTTGGACTTACTGCCCACGGCGCCAACGTATTTCTAAGTGACATCGATGAAATCGCCCTTGATAATGCGATCAAAGTTAGTGGTGCCAGTAAATACACAGCACAAGACATTTCCCTAGTAGTAGTGGCTACACCACCGGCGAGCGTTGCAAAGATCATTGCTGCAGCAACCATTGCTCACCCGCTGGCTTTCATCACTGACGTTGCCAGCGTTAAAGGATCAATCTTTCGAGAGTTGGAACAGCTCGGCATCATCGGCTTGGATCGCATCGTAGGCGGTCACCCAATGGCAGGCCGTGAAGTATCTGGAGCCATCGGCGCGCAAGGAAACTTATTTCTCGATCGTCCCTGGGTAATCGCAAGTACCGAGGCATCATCTGCCCAAGCAATCGCAGCCGTCAAGGAGTTAGTCCAGACTCTCGGAGCGTTCCCGATATTCCGCACTATCGAGGAACATGATCGGGCAGTTGCATTAATCTCACACACGCCACAAGTTGTAGCTTCCGTTATGGCAGGCGAACTTATGGAAGCTGAAGGGTCTTACATCGAACTTGCAGGCCAGGGGATCAGAGACACAATTCGCATTGCAGGATCAGACTCCGCTCTTTGGACAGAAATTCTGAGCGAGAACTCAAAGTACATAGCGCAGCAAGTAACACAGGTTGCCAATCATTTGTTGGACTTCGCCTCAGCGCTAATAGATGGTGATCGTGAATCAGTCACGGCAAAACTAGTTAAAGGCAATCAAGGACGAGAAAGATTGCCAGGTAAACATGGCTCATCACAGCAGTCAACATCAATGCTGGTTGTCCGATTAGACGATAAACCAGGTGAATTAGCGCGTCTCTTTAATGTAGCTGCCCAAGCTAACGTAAACCTTGAAGACGTCCGAATCGACCATTCACTTGGTCAGCCAACAGGACTAGTGGAACTTACCGTTGCTGTGCAGTCAATTGATTTGTTAAAGCCAGCCCTAGAAGCCGGAAGTTTTGTAGTTATCTCTTAACCCACGCAACTGGGTAGACTCTTCTATATGCCCAATTCGCTCATAATCGCCATCGATGGTCCGAGCGGTTCAGGGAAATCCAGCGTTTCCCGCGCAGTTGCTACTGAATTGGGTCTGGATTACCTCGATACCGGCAGTATGTACCGCGCAATGACTTGGTTTATGCAGAATTTGGGCATCGATACGTCCGACACTGAATTGGTTGCTAAATCGGCCAAAGCGGAAGTAATTCAGCCGAGCATCGACCCAAGCGAGCCTGGAATTCGAGTGTCAGGCAAAGATGTGTCAGTTGAAATCAGAGGTCCCGTTGTGACTAAAGGAGTTAGCGCAGTTAGCGCAGTACCAGCAGTGCGCGAGCTAATGGTTAATCTCCAACGCGAAATCGCTTCTAGTTCACAGTCTGGAATTGTTGTTGAGGGCAGAGACATTTGTTCAGTTGTTCTTCCCGAAGCACCAGTAAAACTTTTCATCACAGCCGACCCAGAAGCGCGCGCGAATCGCCGAGCGAAAGAAACTGGTGAAGATGTCACAGCGACAATTGATGACTTAGCAAAACGCGACTTAGCGGATTCAACTCGAACCGCTTCACCTTTGGAAATTGCGCAGGGCGCTCGGGTAATCGATACAACTTATTTGGAGCTCAGCGAAGTTATTGCTCAAGTAGTAGACATTGCGAGGGCTGCGCGTGGATAACGAACTTGATCCCAATGCTGAAACCATCATTTATGACGTGGCTGGTGACGCTATTGAACTTGATGACTCCGTTGAGATTCCAGAACGTTGGGAAGATTTAACTGAATCTGAATACGTAGCACTACTTGATCAACTGGGTATTCCTTCGGACGAACTCTTGGACGAACCTGACGACTTATCAAACTTACCTATCGTCGCGGTGGTTGGTCGGCCCAATGTTGGTAAATCAACTTTGGTTAATCGCATTATTGGTCGACGTGAAGCGGTTGTTGAAGACACTCCTGGAGTAACTCGAGACCGCGTCAGATATGAGTCTGAGTGGAATGGCGTGCCATTCATTGTCGTTGACACCGGAGGCTGGGAGCAAGACGCAATTGGAATGAGCGCGCAGGTCTCTGCCCAGGCAGAAGCTGCTATCAACTCAAGTGATGTTGTGGTTTTTGTCGTAGACGCGACTGTGGGTGCTACTGATGCTGACGAACAAATTGTGCGCGTCCTTAGACAGGCAAAAGTTCCAGTCATTTTGGTAGCCAATAAAGTTGATGATGAGCGCGCTGAACTTGAAGCCACCAGACTCTGGTCACTTGGGCTAGGGGAGCCATACACCGTTTCAGCTCTGCATGGACGTGGCAGCGGAGACTTACTAGATGTCGTGCTAGCAGCGTTTCCGGAAGATGGTTCTGGCCAAGCGAGGCCGCGAGGACCACATCGAGTAGCACTCTTGGGTAAGCCAAATGTTGGTAAATCTAGCTTGCTAAATGCCTTAACCGGCGAGAAGCGCGCAGTTGTCGACAGCGTCGCCGGTACAACAGTTGATCCCGTTGATGAACTAGTTGTTATGGATGACGAAGAGTGGATATTGGTTGACACAGCTGGAATTCGCCGCAAATCTAAAAACGCATCCGGCCACGAATACTTTGCAACACTGCGAACTAAGTCAGCCTTGGATAAGGCCGATGTAGCTGTTGTTCTCCTAGATGCAAGCGCAGCCCTTACCGAACAAGACTTGCGGATTATTTCGATGGTTGTTGAGTCCGGTCGAGCATTAGTAATTGCATTCAATAAATGGGATTTGGTTGATGAAGAACGCAGGTATTACTTAGAGCGCGAAATCGAACGAGATCTAGTTCAAGTTGCTTGGGCGCCGCGAATCAACTTCAGCGCCAAAACTGGTTGGCACAAGGACCGACTGGTTCCAGCGTTGCGAACTTCGATTGCAGGTTGGGAAACTCGAGTACCTACTGGTCGCATGAATGCCTTCTTGGCCGAGATCGTGGCGAGCCATCCGCATCCAGTCAGAGGCGGCAAGCAACCGAAAATTCTTTTTGGAACTCAGGCAAGCGTCGCGCCTCCGGTTTTCGTTCTCTTCACTTCGGGCTTCCTCGAGGCTGGTTATCGTCGATTCGTGGAGCGCAGATTCCGTGAGGAGTTTGGCTTTGTCGGGTCTCCGATCGTAATTAACCTGCGAATTAGGGAAAAACGGCGCCGTTAAAAGTTGTGACAAATGTCCGAATTTCCGCTGAGAAGTGATTTTCCAGGTAACGAACCCGTAACTCCTGTAATTCTGTGAGCAATTCCCTTGAATTGAGTGGTCTTTTCCCGTTACTTTAGGGTTGCCCGAAAAGAATTCGTCGGGCCAACGAGAGGAAATACAAATGATCAAGTCGATCAAAATTGGTGCCCTAGCTGTAGCTGGCGCACTTGCACTTGCTGCTTGCAGCGGTGGCGGCGATTCCGCAGGCGCATTGGTAGTTGGAACTGACCTTCCAATCCAAGGTGCTTCTGCTGACGCTAGCAAGTCAACCAACGAAGTTGCTGCACTTGTTCTTGAACAAGCCGGTGGCAAAGCTGGTGACTACACAGTAGAAATCAAGGAATACGACGACTCAACAGCCGCTAAGGGTGCTTGGGACGACGCAGCTTGTGCAAAGAACGCACAGGATCACGTAGCCAACACAGCTGAAGTTGCTGTTATGGGTACCTACAACTCCGGTTGTGCAAAGATCATCATCCCAGTTCTAAACCAGGCTGGAATGCTAATGATCTCCCATGCAAACACTTACCCAGGTCTAACTGTTGAATGGGATAAGGGCGAACCAGGTCTTTACTACCCATCCGGTGCACGTAACTACGCTCGCGTAATTGCACACGACGGTTTCCAGGGAACAGCTGCTGCACAGTTCCTATTCAACGAACAGGGTGTAAAGAACCTTGCTGTTCTTGACGATACTCAGGCTTACGGCATCGGCATCGCTGACGCTGTACAGAAAGAATTCGAAAAGCTTGGCGGAACAGTATTCCGTGGATCATGGGATGTAAAGCAGACCCAGGGTTACACAGCAACATTCGAAAAGATCAAGGCATCCGGCGCAACAGCTGTTTACTACGGTGGTATCTTCGATAACAACGGTGTACAGCTTGTTAAGGACAAGACAACTGTTCTTGGCGACAACAAGGCGTTCCTTGCAATGTCTCCAGACGGTTTCTCCGGTTACCCAACGCTTCGCGAAATGCCAGAAGCTGAAGGTCTATGGATGACATTTGCTGGTAAGTCACTTGACGGAATCATCAAGGGTGGCGGCGCTCCGGCGAAGTTCATCGAAGATTACACCGCTAAGTACGGCGCACAGCCAAACAGCTCATACGCTGTTTACGGTGGTGTAGCCATGCAGGTTATCCTTAAGGCAATTGCAGCATCAGACGGTACCCGTAAGGGCGTACTTGATGCAGTATTCGCTGGAGAACCACTATGTCTAACTGCCGATGAGTCAATCTCCGGCATGGGCTTCTGCCTAAGCACAGAAACTGGTGACGTTGATACAGTCACCATGACTTTGCAGCAGATGACCGGTG
>CAIYGJ010000087.1 GCA_903925705.1 uncultured Actinomycetes bacterium
CTCGATGGATCGACGAATGAACTTCCGGTAATCGGTGATGCAGTCTTGTGGGGTGACAAAGAAGTGGGCCGAGTAACTTCGGTCACGCAAGATTACGAAAGCGGACCACTGGCATTGGCAGTAATCAAGCGATCGGTTCCAACCGATGTTGTTTTAACGGCAGGCACAGTTTCTGCCAGCCAAACTGTGATCGTTGAATAACTAAACTTCTAAGGTGACGGTCATCGGGCCATCACATACGGCACTAATTCTCATGTCTGCGCCAAATTTCCCTGTTTCAACTACGGCGCCAAGGTTTCGTAATTCCTGAACCACACTTTCAACTAATGGCTCGGCTTGTGGGCCACGAGCTGCTTGTTGCCACGTTGGACGCCGGCCATTTGAAGTGTCAGCAAATAACGTGAATTGGCTGATCGCCAAAATTGGCAAGCCTGAATCGGCAGCAGCGACTTCGATTGACTCTGAGTTAACCGTTTTTCCAGCCGCCTTCAAAGCTGCTGATTCAAAAATTCGTAGTTTCCAAATTTTGTCAGCCAGGACAGCACATTTACTGGCATTATCATCGACACTTACCCCGATCAATACCAGAAGGCCTGGACCTTCAAAGGCACCAATAGTTTCGCCCTCAACCACAACACTGGCACCATCTACTCGCTGAACAACTGCACGCATACTCACATTCTGCCGTGCTTATGTGGAAGTTCGTATCCGTCCACAGTATTTACGCGTAGCTCTAAAGGCTTTGGTTTTTCAATCCAAAACTTTCCGATATCGAATTTCCCTAATGTTGCTTGCTCGCGCCTAATGCATTTGCTGGCATTTGCTTAATAACGTAAATGGGTGACCGGTGTTGTGCATCCAGTTGGACCTGAGGAACCTCAGGTCTATTGGCGTCGACGACTAATGCTTGGACTAGCCGCTCTAGTTACCTTGATTGTGATTATTCAAAGTATTACTGGGGGCAAAGAGCCAGTTCCAGTAGTAGCCTCCGGCGCACCAAGCTCGGAAGCCGTGGTCACATCCCCAGAACCTTCATCGACACCAAGTGTTGTGCTTGCCTCACCTGCTACGCCGGTTCTCCAACCAACTGCGCAACCAACCGTCCCAGTAGTTGCTGATGGTGAATGTTCAGATGCCGACACCTCGATTCGGGTTGAAGTTGATCGCGAGACAACCGCGGTTGGCGAAGGTGTTCACATCAAAATGATTGTGAAGAATATTTCAGCGGTGTCCTGTAAGCGTGACGTGGGTAGCGGTGCCAACGAAGTAACAGTAATTTCTGGCCCTGCGTTAATTTGGTCAACTGATCACTGCAACCCAAGTACCGATAAAGATTTAGTCGAACTTGCCCCAGGTCAAGAGTGGAGCGTCAACGTTGTCTGGGTCGGAAAGCAAACCGCAAAAGGATGCAAAGTTAGAAACATGGCTGAGCCTGGAGCATATTGGGCACATGGCAGAAATGCCAGTCTGAACAGCGATGGAATTAGGTTCGTAGTTCAGTAATCACTTATTCCAAAAGTTGTTGCTTAGGAATTAAACGTAGCGTTCAAGCAAGCTAGCTTCAGCAACTCGAGACAAGTTTTCGCGAATTGCCCTCGCCCGAGTTTCGCCAACACCTTCAACATCGCGAAGTTCTTCCGCAGATGCAGACAGCAAGTGTTGCAGACTGCCGAAGTGCTGAATTAAGTTTTCAAAAATTTGTTCTGGAAGTCGGGGAACCTTGGCAAGCAATCGGAAACCTCGGGGATGCACAGTATTATCGAGAGACTCGGTATCACTAGGTAGCCCAATAGCTGAAGCGATATTCGAGACATCCAAAAGTGATGCTGCATCAAGTTCTGCAATTACATCCAGAATTCC
>CAIYGJ010000088.1 GCA_903925705.1 uncultured Actinomycetes bacterium
AAGATCTACCCGACCGCGTCCAGCGACAAGTTCGCGCTGTTCCTTGAACGGTTCTCCGTAATGCCACGGCACGCCAGCATCAATACTGGTTTCGTCCATGTGTGGAATAGCGGTCATAGTTCATTCTCTCGCAGTTAATGCAGACTGGAAACCTTTATCGCTAGAGGCTAGAGCAGTTTTTGGCGATCCATGCAGGATGCACACTGGCCATGAACTGAAACGTGAGCAACATCGGTTTCAAAGCCAACTTTTTCCCGAAGCATCTGGACGAATAGTTCGGCAGCATCAGCAGGAATTGATTGCACGCCTTGGCAAGTGTCACAGACCAAGTGAATGTGTGCGTCGTTATCTACGGAGTGATACGTAGGCGCGCCATGGCCAATGTGAGCGTGAGTCACTAACCCAACTTGCTCAAGAACTTCTAAAGTTCGGTAAATCGTTGAGAGGTTCACAGCAGCTGCAGTTTTTTGAACTTCAGTTAACAACTCTTCAGGGGTTGCATGACTTAACGTATTTACTGCTTCCAGCACAAGCTGGCGCTGTGGCGTAATTCGATAACCCTGATCGCGTAAGACGTCATCCCATTCGTTGCTCATGGTGTCATTGTCTTTGTTAAGTGGAATGATGCGTGCGACTTCATGGCATGACCTTCAGCCGCCATGTCATAAACCCAGCCGATGTTGCCATCAACAAGTCCATAAATGCGCTCGCCAGAATCAACTTGTTTCGCAGAAGCGGTCCGCAAAATAGCGTCAGTCTTTAGCTCAACGCGAGCACCTGTGATCTGGGCATTCTCAAGACCAGTGATTGTGACTTTGCCAAACCAGGATTCCAAGAATCCAGTTGGGTGCGCAAGCAACAACTCAACTTCGTTATCTGGACGCGGGCGCCAGAAGCCACTCTCAAGTGCAAGCGGGCGAACTCGTTCGCCTTGGTCGTCAAGTTCCCAAGTGCGAGACCAGTGAATCAAGAAGGGACGACCATCAGAGTGAATGCTTAGTTCTTGGCCAACCTGAATGTCAGATTCCATGCTTGGGTAACCAACGACTCCAACGCCTACCCACGTGCCAACCAGCCATGACAGCGGAGCCAGATCTGGGTGCAATTTAGTGCTCATGCCTCACCCTTGAAAAGTTTGTATACCATGTATGACGCATAGCCGGTGATCGAAAGTGAAGCGACAACCAACAATCCGGTATAAAACGTCTCAGCCATGTTTCTAAGTGTATCCGCCCAGTATTCTCAGGTAAGTAGCCAAGCCGAGGGGTAAACCACAATGAACAATGCCGAGATCAAATCCATTCTTGAAGAGGCATCCTCAGTTGCTGTCATTGGTGTTTCCAGTAATCCCGAACGTGCGAGCCACCAAGTTGCTGCCTACCTAATTGAGCAAACGCACTTGGATGTCTATTTGATAAATCCAACAGTCACAGGCGAGATTCTGGGTCAGCCTGTCTACAAGTCCGTTGCTGATTTGCCTATCGTTCCTGACATCATCGACGTTTTCCGAAAAGGCGAAGATATGCCCGCAGTTTTCGAAGCTGAATTTCCAGCTATTGCAGAAAGCGCTGCAGGTAAGACCTGGTGGATGCAATTGGGAATTACGAACGAAGAAGTTGCAAAACTAGCTGCGGATGCTGGCATGAAAGTCGTCATGGATCGCTGCATCAAAGTTGATTACATGAATTTGATTCCGGAAGGAAAGTAAGCGTCAAAACCAAAGGCTGGCTTTCTTGCGAAAGCCAGCCTTTGGTTATTTAGAACTATTTGATTACTGCAATGTCTACGTCAAGGATCTTGCCGATTGTTGCTTGAACTGGGGTACGGCTATTTGCACCTGGAATCAACGCGACAATAGTCCAATCTCCTGCAACAGTGAAGAATCGGAATTCACCCTGCTTCGAAATAGGAACTTCAGCTACGAACTCATCATTTCGATCAAGTAAGCGGGCATAGCCAACCGAAGCAGGTGCATTCCCAGATGAAATTACACCTTGGATTACCGCTTGGTTAGTAATGTCAACGTTGTCTAACGAGACACCGCCGACTACTGCGCCGCAACCGCTCATGCTGTGCCTGGTTCGTCGCCAACAGCAACCGGTACACCAACAAGTGATCCGTATTCGGTCCATGAGCCGTCGTAGTTGCTGACGTTCTTCACGCCAAGTAGCTCGTGTAGAACAAACCAGGAGTGAGCAGAGCGCTCGCCGATGCGGCAGTAGGCGATGGTGTCTTTGTTCAAGTCCACTCCAGCACCTTCGTAAAGGGCCTTTAGTTCATCGATGGACTTGAAGGATCCATCTTCATTTGCAGCCTTACTCCATGGAATGTTCGCTGCAGTTGGAATATGGCCACCGATACGTGCTGCTTCTTGCGGCAAATGAGCTGGCGCGAGCAAGCGACCTGCATATTCATCTGGGCTACGAACATCAACAAGATTCTGGGTTCCGATCGCCTTAAGTACGTCTTCACGGAATGAACGAATGGAAAGATCCTGATCTTTGGCAACGTACTTAGTTGCAGCGCGGCTTGGAACGTCGCTAACTAACTCGCGACCATCTAGTTCCCACTTCTTGCGTCCGCCATCAAGCAAGCGAACATCGCTGTGGCCATAGAGCTTGAAGTACCAGAACGCGTAAGCGGCAAACCAGTTGTTGTTTCCGCCATAAAGCACAACGGTGTCATCGTTTGATACACCCTTGGCACTTAGCAAAGCTTCAAACTGTTCTTTGTTTACGAAGTCTCGACGAATTGGATCCTGCAGATCAGTTTTCCAGTTCAATGCAATTGCATTCTTAATGTGGTTACCGGCGTAAGCCTCGGTATCTTCGTCAACTTCGATGAAAACCACTTTTGCATCATCGAGATGTGACAACGCCCATTCGGCGTCTACTAGTGATTGGTTACTCATTGTTACTCCTTGTTTGTTTTTAAGTTTTGTTAAGAAAAGATTCGCTTGCCAATTAGGTACATTTCGCAGCCAAGGCAAAAGTTAAATGCCGCATTCAAAAACGCAGCGCCCAATGCAAACCCAACTGCAATTGTTGCTACTAATTCAGCGCCGGCGACCAGTGCTATCAGTCCTGTTATTGCAAAAAGGAATCCAACAAGTTGGGCAAACTGCGGTGGTTCAACTGCTTCCAGCGCGGATGGCTTTCCAAGTTTTGGCGCTACCAATTTGCGATACAAAATTCCGTACGGTTGAGCCTGCAATCCGACGAAAGCACCCAATCCGAAAACTACGGTTTGGAATGCCAATAAAACTGTGGCAACGCTCGATGGAATTGTGAGCAAAATGATTGCTAGAACTAACGTTGTAACAGCAGCACCGAATCGTGGTCCGCGGGGATCAATTTGCTTGCTCATTTAATTTCCTTTTTCAGTTCCGATTTAGCTTGGCTTTGATTTTTATCGCAGCCGCTCTTTGGACTGCAGGATTACGCGCACATACACATCGAGGAACCAAGGCGACCGTAATCTACAACTCGGCGCTTGATCAGAACTGTGGTTCTCGACATGCCCCAACCTTAGGACAGGCACTCGGCAGTCGCAGGCTCGTAACTGGTTATTGCAAAAGCCTCGCAGTAAGGCCCTGAGTTGGCGAAAGTGCCAAATTCACCTAAGTTCGTAACTACCTAAGAACTACTACCTATCTATATGGGAGTGCGAATGTCGAGTGGCGGCTATGTCCTGCTTGCCGTTCTCGTACTATCGGCCGCTTTTGGGATCTATCGGAAACTAAGTGATGGCAAACTTCACGAAGAAATCGTCCCGCCACTTCAAGGCCTAACCGAGCACCTTCACTTGGATCATGATCATCCACCACAGGTCACTTTTCTGCAGTTCTCTTCTGAGTTTTGCCAACCTTGTCGAGTTACCAGCAAAGTCCTTGAAGAGGTAACCAACAGCTTCCCAGCCATTTGCCACATTGAATTAGATGTGGTTGAACACATGGACTTAGTTAAGACTTACGGAATTTCTCGAACTCCCACCACTTTGATAATCGATAAAGAAGGAACTGTTCACTTTCGAGCTACTGGGGTTCCTAAGAGGGCAGAACTTACTTCAGCCGTTACTGAATTAGTAAAGAACTGAATTTATTAGGTAATTAAAGCCAATTAAAGCCCTTTTAGTTCTGCCCTAGACTTGGGGAAAGCAACTATATAAGTAGGTGAAGGCATGGCTCAGGTCTTATTGCTTACCCGCGCCCTCACCCCATCCAGTGCTGTTCTGCCTGGACTTGAACTTTTGAGTCACCATATCAAGGTGATGTCGCCCGAGCCAACGGCATTAATTGCAGCTCCAGAGGTTGATGTCATCCTGATTGATGGCCGCACTGATTTACCTGCCGTTCGCAGTTTGTGCCGACTTCTGGAAACAACAGGCAATACTTCACCCGTAATCCTTATTACGACCGAGGGTGGATTGGCTGCCGTAAACCATGAATGGGGTTTGACCGACGTACTTTTGGTCAACGCCAGTCCAGCCGAAATCGAAGTTCGGATTCGCCTGGCAACTACAAAAGTTGAAGCAGCTAACAATTTTGAATCAGCCGGTGAAATCAAAGCTGGTGAACTTTCTATTGATGAAACCACATACTCCGCAAAACTTCGTGGCCGCACTCTTGATTTAACATTCAAAGAATTTGAATTACTTAAATTTTTAGCTCAACACCCAGGTCGAGTTTTTTCTCGAGATCAACTACTGCGTGAGGTTTGGGGATACGACTACTTTGGTGGCACTCGAACTGTTGACGTGCACGTGCGACGCCTGCGCGCGAAACTAGGTCCAGAAAACGAAAACTTGATTGGTACAGTTCGCAACGTCGGTTACCGATACGTCACCACCCCGATTGCTGAATCGCAATCGCATGAAATTCTTGTTTAAGTATGCAATTTTCGATTAAGGTCTGTTCGCATTTAACTCCCGAACAAACAGCCCGAGTTATTCAAATTACGCTCAACGCTGCAATCGTTGATGAAATGGCACCACTGTCAGAACATGTACTAATTCACTTACATCATGGTGGCGATTCTCATGATGAGCATATGATTGCTGTTAATCAGGTTGGTGAAATTCAAGGTTACTTACACCTCGATGCAACTGATGCAGTTGAAGGCCCGGTACTTGAAGTTGTCGTAGATCCCGAGGCTCGCCGAAACGGAATTGGAAAAGCGCTGGTGCAATCTGCTCTGGATCGAACTGGCGATTCACGCATTCGACTTTGGGCACATGGTGAGCTATCAAGTGCTTACGGAATGGCGGAAGAACTTGGCTTTGAAAAGAGCAGGGAGCTTTGGCAAATGCGCCGTTCACTATTCGCGCCGTTTCCAAAAGCACAATTCGCAAATGAACTTGAAATTCGATCCTTTGAAGTTGGCGTCGATGAAGATAGCTGGCTGGATTTGAATTCACAAGTTTTCGCGGATCATCCAGAGCAAGGGCGAATGACGCGCGAAGATTTAGATGTGCGCATGTCCGAAGCCTGGTTTGATCCCGCAGGATTCCTGATCGCAACTCGTAATGGCGAAATGGTCGGCTACCACTGGACCAAAGTTCATGGTGGCCAAGGCTCACATGGCCATTCGGAAATTGGTGAAATTTATGTTCTTGGTGTTGCCCCGAGCGAACGCGGCACCGGACTAGCAAAGGCTCTAAGTATTAGAGGCCTGGAACATTTACGAAACCAGAGATTGCCAGCAGCCATGCTCTATGTTGATGCCGATAATAAGGCAGCGATCGGATTGTATGAATCCCTTGGGTTTGCCCATTGGGACACTGACGTGATGTTTAGGAAAGAGCAGGCGTAATTAGAGTTTGGCCATGGCCATACTCAACGCGATGCCCATCAACAAATAGCCAAGCTGACTGACGACCTTTAACTTCCCATTCAAACGGACCGCCAACAATTGCGGTGTCTTCATCGATGCCAACAACGCTCACTCCATCTGGGACCTTCATAAACCTCGTCATGAAGTCTGGGATGCGAGCAAACATTTTGTCGAAGTGTGGCAAGACGCGAATGTGTGGCAAAAGCCCAAAACCGCTGGTTGCGTGATGTGTTGGTAGCCGCAAAGTTGGAATGTGATCTGCCAGTGCCATCGCGCCTGCACTGCATCCAGCAAGTGCGGCGCCATCTCGCCAAGCAGATTCAATTTCGCGCCAAAGCAAAGTGTCGCGAAGCGTGTTAGCCAAAAAAGAGGGGTTGCCACCTGATAAATAAATTAATCCGGCGCCTCGAACTTGCTCAGCAATTCGCGGATCATCGGCATCATTGCGATCGTGGGCGATTACAGATACTGCTTCAACACCAATGCGCTCGGCTTGGGCCTTACCTAATGTGATCCAGTGATGTAGCGATGACTCCCCTTCGGGCGCAGCGGCTGTTGGAATCTGGACATACTTTGGGTTTCGACCAGCGATTAGGTTCGCTTCAACTTCTTGCATGATTGGCAGGTATTCACCGGAGCCAACTAATGCAATTGGACCCGCACTCATGAACTTTCGATCTCCCAAGACGATCCGTCTTTGGTGTCCTGGATGGTCACTTTCATTTCCATAAGTTGATCCCGAATTGCATCGGCATCATCCCAACGCCCACCCGCACGAGCTGCTTGTCGAGCTTGTAACAAGGCATCAACATATGGGCCAATGACCGACATGATGTCGACTTTTGGACTTGCTGCAATGTGACCTAGTCGAGTTACCAGCGAATGCACAGCAGCACGAGTTTCAGTATCGCGATCTAGCTCATCAAGATTCAATAAAGCGTCAACTGCGTCACTTACTTTTCCTGCATCAAGAAGTTCTTCAACTTTATGTGGATCTACTTTAAACAGTGGTGCAGGTTCACCCAACACAATGGTGCTTCCAGTGTGAGAAATAATTTCTTCGAATGTCGCACTTTCGCCAGAGGCAACAGTCCAAGATTCACCATGGTGACGAATGGTCATTGTGCCTCGACCAAATACGTGTGCAGTGCGCTCTTCCAAATCAAAACGAATGCCAGTGTGTTCATCAACACCAATAATGAAAACTTCAGGTGGCAGCAGGGATTCCATAACGCGCAAGCGACGCTCTCCGATGTAACAAAATCGAGTGTCATGATTTGCGCCGTCGGCATTGTCGTAATGCGGGATGATCGCTGCTGGCATTCCAGTGTGACGCTCGATTAAATTCAGGCCTGATAGCCAGTGTGGTTCTTCGCCAACTTTATACATTTCGTAAACCGGGATCGTATGTGATCCTGCAGTAAGCGCCGCCGCCGAGGCCAAAACTACAGTTCCATTTACCAACACTTCATCGAAGTGCGGACTGACTCCTAATTCGTGCCAAACCTTCAACGCGTATGACGGGCTGCCAGGTCCAGCAAATAGCCAATCAGATTCGCGAATTGCGTTGACTGCTTCACCTAGCGCTGCGCCATTTAGCGAAGTGTTTCGTAATGAAATAGCTTTTGGTGTCGCGCCTACGGAATGGGAAAAGAAGTCAATCAGTTTCTCGGTCAGATCATTGGCATTCTCTTGAAATCCAAATGGGGTGTCCAGAATGGTCAGTTTGAGCCGATCGAGTTTGCCCATGGATGCCAGGATTTGCTGGTGGGGTGTGACCATAGTTGGGCTGGTTTCCCCTGATCCCATAACTACTATTTGTCTCGACACCGCTAAATCATCCCACTTTTATAGGAATTGTTCATCTTATGGAAAATCCGATTTAGGAGTTGTTTACCTAAATATGTAAGGCTTACCCCGTTATGACTGATACTTCCCAATCAGCACCTATTGCTGCCTTGTTGCCTAGCGATCGATTCCTCGATCGAGAACTTTCTTGGCTTGCTTTTAACCAACGGGTTTTAGAGTTGGCGCAGGATCAAGATATGGAACTTCTCGAGCGCGTGAAGTATCTTTCTATTTTTGCCAGCAACCTCGATGAGTTCTTCATGGTTCGCGTCGCTGGACTTAAGCGCAGAATTGCGACTGGAATGGCAATTAAGACCGCTTCTGGGATGCGACCAACTGAAGTGCACTCCTCTGTTTTGGCCCAAAGTTACGATGCAATGAAGCGGGCTTCGGAAGCGTTGAATGATTCAATCCTTCCAGCACTTGTCGCAAGCGGCATTGAAATCCTGCGCTGGGAAGAACTAACAAGCGATGAACGCGAAGCTATGTCTACGCTTTTTGACGAACAGGTGTTCCCGGTTCTTACACCTCTTGCGGTAGATCCTTCTCATCCGTTCCCATATATTTCTGGTCTTTCACTTAACCTGGCTGTTGTCGTTCGCAACCCAACTGCGGGAAGCGAACTTTTTGCTCGCGTAAAAGTGCCACCGTCACTTCCAAGGTTTATTGAAGTGTCACCTCAACGCTTCGTAACTCTCGAAGATGTGATGGCTGGTCACCTAGACAAGCTTTTCCCGGGTATGAAAGTAATGCAGTGCCATGCATTTCGAGTGACCCGAAATGAAGAACTCGAAGTTGAAGAAGATGATGCGGAAAACTTGTTGCAAGCTCTCGAGCGCGAGCTTATGCGCAGGCGTTTTGGTCCGGCAGTTCGACTTGAAGTAGAAAATTCAATAGATCCACATGTATTGGAATTGATTGTTGGCGAATTGGGTGTCGAACAAAACGAAGTATTCAGATTGTCTGGACCACTTGATCACCAATCACTTTTCGAATTGATGAAACTTAAGCGAGACGATCTAAAGGCACCAGTATTTATCGCCCGAACAAGTACCGCGCTTGCCGAGGTTGAAAGCTCCACGGCCCCCGACATTCTTGACGTGATGCGCCATCGCGACGTCTTATTGCATCACCCTTATGACTCGTTTTCTACTAGCATGCAAATGTTTTTGGAACAGGCTTCAAATGATCCAAATGTTCTGGCAATCAAGCAAACTTTGTATCGAACTTCCGGTGACTCGCCAATTGTTGATGCGCTAATCAACGCCGCAGAACTTGGTAAGCAAGTTTTGGCTGTTGTGGAAATTAAGGCTCGATTCGATGAACAAAACAATATCGATTGGGCCCGAAAGTTAGAAGAATCAGGCGTCCATGTTGTTTATGGAATTGTTGGCCTCAAAACTCACGCCAAACTTTGTTTAGTGGTTCGGAATGACGGCGGCAAATTGAATCGTTACGTCCACATTGGTACTGGAAACTACAATCCGCGTACCGCCCGACTTTATGAAGATTATGGGCTACTTTCAACTGATCCAAAAATTGGCGAAGATGTTGCCAGTTTGTTCAATCACTTAAGTGGCTATGGCATTCAAGGTGAGTACAACCGATTAATTGTTGCTCCAAAGGGTTTGAGGTCCGGACTTATTGAACGCATTGAAAGAGAGATTGCCTTTGCAAATGCAGGCAAGGCAGCGCACATACGATTCAAGTGCAATTCGATTGTGGATGAGTCCATAATCGATGCGCTTTATCGCGCCTCCCAAGCTGGCGTCAAGGTTGATATTCTGGTTCGCGGAATCTGTTCAATTCGTCCAGGCGTGCCAGGCTATTCAGAAAACATTCGAGTGCGCAGCGTGCTAGGTCGATTCTTAGAGCACAGCAGAGTTTATGACTTCCACAATGGAGGTGAAGGCGAAACTTGGATCGGCTCAGCAGACCTTATGCACCGCAACTTGGATCGTCGGGTTGAAGTACTGGTCAGAATGAATTCGGAAAATGCCAAATCAATTATCGAGGTTGTGGACCTAGGTATGTCTGACACCACGGCATCTTGGCATTTACTTTCTGACGGCGAATGGGTACGTAAGCACTTGGACGAATCAGGCGAGGCGCTTGTTGACTATCAAGAACTACTAATAGCGAACCATCCGGTTGCTAAGTCAGCCGCTGATGTACCTACACCAAGGCGGATCGACACCTTGCTAAACAAGGTTGGACTCTTTGGCAGCCACTGACCGAATCATTGCGGCTGGAGCGGTAGTAACTCGCGACGGATCAAACGGCGCCGAATATTTGCTGGTGCATCGTGATTATCGCGAGGATTGGACGTTTCCTAAAGGAAAGGTTGAATCTGGCGAGCACATCATTGGAGCGGCAGTAAGAGAAGTTCGAGAAGAAACCGGATTTGCGATTGAGCTAGGAATGCCCCTACCTACGCAAACTTACAAGATTGATCAGCGGCTCAAGGATTCGCATTACTGGTCTGCCCAATTGCTTTCCGGAACCTTTTTACCCAATGACGAAGTTGATGAGATTGCTTGGCTAACTTTTGAAGAAGCAGCAAAAAGATTGACCTACGAACATGACGTCGAAGTTCTTAAAGCTGCTGCGGTAGCCGTTAAGACGACGCCAATGATTGTGCTTCGCCACACCCAGGCTATGAAGCGCGCCGAATGGGCAGTAGACGATGAAAATCTGAATGAGCCAGATGCATTTCGTCCACTGACATCTGTTGGCAGAATCCAGGCAACAATGTTGGTCAGTGCACTTGCTGCTTATGGGATTACTCGATTGCACTCCTCAGACTCGGTTCGTTGTCGAGATACTCTTGGTCCTTACGCATCATCTCGGAGTTTGTCGATAACTTTGGAGCCTTCTTTGAGCGAAGAGCAACATATGCAATTCCCTGAAAATTCAAGCACTCGAGCCGGCGAACTTGCAGGGATTGAAACTGCTTTCGTTCTGTGTACCCACCGCCCAGTTTTACCAACTGTCATGGAAATGTTGGCCAATAAATTTGAAGTAGCGATTGAAGCGAAAAAGGCCTTTGATCCAGCACTAACCCCAGGTTCAATGGTGGTTTATCATCGGGATTCGTCAGATTTATCAAAAATTGTTTCAGTCGAAAGACACATGCACTAACTGATTAGTTTGTGCTGAAAGACTGAACTGAGGCTTTCGAAAGTTGACAGGGGCATTCCTGCTAGGGTCTAAAGCAGATCCAAATTTTCCACTAGCCCACCTTTGAGAAAGCTAAAAACCCAGGTTCCTTACCAATGACTAGCCACAAAAAACTCCACGAGAAAAATCCCAAATTGGGATATTCCTTGTACTTGGCGGCGGCAACTTGTTGGGCACTGAACGGTACTGTTTCTAAAGTTGTCTTGCTAGAAGTCGGCGATCCATTACGCGTATCGCAGTTCCGCGGAACTGGAACCGCGATAATTCTTACAATTTTTGTGGCACTTACAAATCGAAAAGCATTTCGGATCAAACCAAAAGAAGCATTGCTGTTAGCTGGTTACGGCATTATCGGTGTTGCCATGTGCCAGTGGTTCTACTTTGAATCCATTTCGAGAATGCCAATCACGATTAGTTTGCTAATCGAATTTATGGCTCCAATTTTTGTTGTGCTCTATGCCCGATTTGTAATGCATGTGCCAGTAAAGAGCACCGTTTGGCTTGGGTTGGCACTTGCCGTTGCGGGATTGGCTATGGTGGCTCAAGTTTGGGATGGCTTTACGCTCGACAAAATCGGAGTGCTATTCGCAATGGCTTCCATGACCACTCTGGTATTTATGTACTTACTTGGTGACAAAGCAAGTACGCGGTCGCGTACGACCCAGCGGGGCTGGCGGTGGTGGCGGGCACGTACGCCGGCGTCAGCCTGGTCCTCCCGCCGGTCACCCTGCCCGGCGCGACGGGCGGCAGCTACGAC
>CAIYGJ010000089.1 GCA_903925705.1 uncultured Actinomycetes bacterium
CATGACGACGAATGACTTTGCACTTGTCGCACATTGGCTTAACTGAGGGATTAACCTTCACTTTTTAGATCCTGATCACTTGTAGCGGTAGACAATTCTTCCACGGGTTAGATCGTATGGAGATAGCTCCACAACAACCTTGTCATCAGGCAGGATACGGATGTAGTGCATACGCATCTTGCCGGAAATGTGTGCAAGCACTTTGTGACCATTTTCGAGTTCTACCCGGAACATAGCGTTCGGCAGAGCCTCGGTGATAGTGCCCTCGATTTCGATGGCGCCGTCTTTTTTGGCCATAAAGGTCTTGTACTCCCTTAGAAGCGGCTCACTTACGGAATTGCAAGAGCGCCGAGGTTCGATGTTACGGCAATACCCTGCAAAACATGAAATCCTGGGATTGACCCCCTATTGAAATAAGGGTTTTGCTGAGTTCAGGTGCCAGCGGATTCTCGGAATTGCGCCTATAACTCACTTAAACAGCGTATTTTGCAGCTGGGCTAGGGATTCCGTGAGCATGGAAGTATGCGGCTCCCCCGTCATGGGCAGTTAGCACCCAAGGGCCTTCTTCAGTAATTGCAACTGTGTGCTCCCAGTGAGCAGCGCGCGAACCGTCGGTAGTTACAACAGTCCAATCATCTTCCAAAGTTCTGACGTGGCGACTGCCCAAAGTTGCCATTGGTTCGATGGCAAGTGCCAGGCCAACAATTAACTCTGGGCCATGTCCTGGCTCGCCATAATTTGGTACCAGTGGATCCATGTGCATTTTGGTTCCAATGCCATGGCCACCGTACTCTTCCAAAATTCCATACGAGCCTGCATTACGAATTGTTTTTTCAACTGCATGGCTAATGTCAGAAAGTCGATTTCCCGCAACTGCCTTAGACAATCCTGCCCACATCGAAAGTTCTGTTGCTTTGCTAAGTGCGGTTTGCTTTTCTAATGCAGTGCCGATTTCAATTGTCACAGCAGCATCGCCATTCCAGCCATCAACGATTGCACCAAAGTCAACGGAAAGAATGTCACCATCTTCCAGCGTCCGGCGATTTGGAATTGCATGAACTACTTCGTCATTTACGGATGCACAAATAACTGATGGATATCCAAAGTAGCCAAGGAATGATGATTCGGCTCCAGCAGCTTTTAACATTTCGCGAGCGATGCGATCAAGTTCTTCTGTGGTAACACCAGGCGCTGCTTCAAGTTGCATCCGCGCTAGTACATCAGCAACAACTAGCCCGGCT
The DNA here is from genome assembly GCA_903925705.1 of uncultured Actinomycetes bacterium. Classification (GTDB taxonomy): domain Bacteria; phylum Actinomycetota; class Actinomycetes; order S36-B12; family UBA5976; genus UBA5976. The sequence continues at coordinate 1,242 of CAIYGJ010000089.1, forward strand.
TTGCGCATCAATAGAAATTGATCCGGAGTTTTGATTTCAAATTTACTTTTGCGACCAAACATTTGGTCCTACTAACTATTTAACGCAGCAGAAATTCGTGCAGTTACTTCTTCTACCGAACCGAGTCCATCAACCTGCACAAGTAGACCACGTGATTTGTATAACGCAGTTAGCGGCGCAGTTTGCTCTTCGTAAATCTCTAGTCGGCGGCGTATCACATCTTCAGTGTCATCAGAGCGACCTTGTTCAATGGCCCTGCCGAGAAGGCGCTTAACAACTACATCTGTGTCAGCCGTTAGTTCAATAACTCGATCTAGTGGCTTTGCGCTGAGCATGCCATCAAGTTCAGCAACCTGGGCAACCGTTCGTGGGTAACCATCTAATAAGAATCCATTTTGAGTATCTGAATCTTTCAGACGTTCGCGAACCATGCCATTAGTGACTGAATCTGGAACGTATTCGCCAGCATCCATATACTTTTTTGCTTCTTGACCAAGCGCTGTACCTTGAGTCAGATTCAGGCGAAACAAATCACCAGTTGAAACATGTGTGATGCCAAACTCTTCGCAGATCATGGCTGCTTGAGTACCTTTGCCAGCTCCTGGTGGCCCCATGATGAGCAGACGCATTACTTCAAGAAGCCTTCGTAATTGCGCTGCTGCAGCTGGCTCTCGATTTGCTTCACAGTGTCCAAACCGACGCCAACCATGATCAATAGTGTGGTGCCTCCGAAAATAAATCGGGAACCCACTCCTAACAAATCAAAGGCAATGTAAGGAATTGTGGCGATCAAAGCTAGGTACAGGGCTCCTGGCAATGTGATGCGATTGAGGACGTATGCCAAGTAATCAGCAGTTGGTTTTCCGGCTCGAATTCCAGGAATAAAACCGCCATATTGCTTCATGTTGTCGGCAGTTTCTTCAGGATTAAAAGTAATTGAGACATAGAAATATGCAAAGAAAAGAATAAGTAAGAAGTTAGCTACCAAATATCCAGGCTGACCAGTTGCCATGTAGATCGAAACCCACTGCGCCCACCCAGCTTGTGATCCAGTGAGTTGGACAATCAGGTTAGGCAAGTAAAGCAAGGACGAAGCGAAGATAACTGGAATAACGCCCGCTTGGTTTACCTTGATTGGTAGATAGGTCGAAGTGCCACCGTAAGACTTTCTTCCAACCTGACGCTTTGCGTACTGCACTGGAATTCTTCGCTGAGCTTGCTCAACGAAAACAACTGCAGCGATGGTGACGAACCCAACAGCCAAAGTCATGATGAATTTTAAGGAACCATCAATCTTCCAAATCGAAGCGAGCTGTCCTGGGAATGAAGAAATAATCGATGAGAAAATCAGGATCGACATTCCATTACCAACGCCACGATCGGTAATCAATTCACCAAGCCACATAATCAATGCAGTACCGGCAGTCATAACAACCACGATGGTTAGCAACATTTGAATCGATTGATTCGGAATTAATTGTTCATTACATCCGGAAAACAAGCGACCAGGAGTGCGAGCCAAAGTAATGATTGTGGTCGACTGCAGAATTGCTAATCCGATTGTTAAGAATCTTGTGTATTGCGTGATCTTGACCTGTCCGCTCTGGCCTTCCTTCTTTAAGGATTCCAAGCGCGGGATAACTACAGTCAGCAACTGAATAATGATGCTGGAAGTGATGTAAGGCATGATGCCTAGTGCAAAGATGGAAAGCTGCAGCAATGCGCCACCGCTAAACAGATTTATCAGTCCGTAGATCGAATTGTCCTGCACGGTATCAACACAGGCCTGAACCGCTGTATAGCTAACGCCAGGAGCAGGAATTACTGAACCAAGACGGAACAATCCGATCATGCCCAAGGTAAACAACAGTTTGCGGCGCAGATCCGGAGTCCGGAATGCGGCTGCGAATGCACTTAGCATTGTTGCCTCCTTTTTAATTAACTGACAAGAAAAGCATTTGACTTCGACAGCCTCATACTTGCTGTCGAAGTCAAATGAATCAGATCTGGGTTACGGAACCACCAGCTGCAGCAATTTTCGCCTTAGCTGATTCTGAGAAAGCATTTGCAGTTACCTTTACGGAAACTGTGATGTCACCCTGTCCAAGCACCTTAACTAGTTCGCCCTTACGGACGGCGCCAGCCTTGATTAGGTCGGAGATTGTTACATCGCCACCCTTTGGAAATAGAGCGTTGATTTGAGCAACGTTAACGACCTGGTACTCAGTGCCAAATGGATTCTTGAATCCCTTTAGCTTTGGAGTACGCATGTGAAGTGGCATTTGACCACCCTCGAAGCGAGCCGGAACTTGATAGCGAGCCTTTGTACCCTTGGTACCGCGACCTGCTGTCTTACCCTTGCTACCTTCACCACGGCCTACGCGCGTCTTGGCAGTCTTGCTACCCGGAGCC
>CAIYGJ010000090.1 GCA_903925705.1 uncultured Actinomycetes bacterium
CCTAAGGTTTGCTCCAAGCGGCGAGTCACTTTTTCGATTCCGACCAATTCATCTCGTTGATTGCGCGGCAAAATGTCATTTTTGCGGCAGGAGTCATAAATAGCACCCCGTATGCGGGTTTTCGCATAGGCCTCAAATGCTAAATTGGGTTGGGGTTCATAGCGCTTGAGAGCATCTAATAAACCCGTTAACCCTTCTTGGAGGAGATCATCTACCTCAACATTCGGCGGTAAGCGAGAGCAAATTTGATGGGCGATCCGCTTTACCAAAGGTAAATGAGTGCGGATGGCTTCATCAATATCAAGAGACGCAAAATAACTAGAAGGCTTCAATGACAGATCGCTTAATCGGTTAAAGGTAAATAACTGTTAACTGCTAATTTTCGCAGAAATTGCTTTGAAAAAGCCCATCGGTAAAACAAATTCTTCTCGCGGGCCCTCGCTGGACGGATTCCAACTCAGGTCATCTGGATCTAATGTGACTCGCTGCGCAGTTACTGCAGCGATCCAGCCAATCAATTCAATTTCCTCGTGCAAGGCAGATCTGGCTGCAAGTTGTAGTCGTTCGAAGGCAGCGGTACCAGCGGCTTCATCTTCCCCGCCAACGATGATGACCGCTAATGGTTCATCGACCTGAAAAATAGCCATTTGGCGTAACATTACCAGGGCCCTAGTAAGTGATGCTTGATCACCCGCGGTGACTAAAATCCGCTGAATATTACTGCCATAGAACGCCACAATTTGCGCTTGTGGATCAGTTGTAGGAAAGATGACATAGTCAATGCCCATCTCTTCTTGAACAAGTCGCACATCTAACTGGGGATATTTTGCAAAGCGATGCTCAACTTCAGATCGCAGCTTGGTACTGGTGGCATACCAAAGATATTCATCAATCTGACGAATACTACGCGCTAGAGGCACTGCATTATTAAAAACTTGGCCCAAATCATAGCGTGTGGGATATAAAAATCCAGACATCGTTTTGCGTTGCGCAAGGGGAATTTCATCGACCAGTAAAACATGGTTATTGTGTTGCTTCAGACTTTGGGCAGTGCCATGGCCTAAATGGATTGTGCTGTCTGCATCTAAGGTGCTTGCAATGCAAATCACGCGACACAGTTCTGCACCAAAAATGTTGCGCAGTCCCTCGGCTTGATCGTTACCACTTACTGCTGTGTTCATGAATTCACTTTACGAATCCAGTCACCAAGGTGATCAGACAAAAGAGCGGGAACCTGTTCGTCGGTAATAGAAAACGTTTCAGAAAAAGCGCGCATTGCCATCGCGCGATGACTTAGATAGTTAATATCAGGCAGACTTAAATCTTCTGGCACCCGCTGACCATTTGAAACAAATAGAATCGACAAATCATGGCGAATAACACTGTCAATTACTGGGGCCAAGTGGGCTGCCTCATCAATTTTAGTAATGATGACAGAGTCTAATTTATTGTGATGGGTATTTTGCATTGCCTGGTTATGCAAATTAATCACCTCTTCTTGGGTGCGTAAATCCGTAGTAGAGCTCATCACCAAAATCCGTTTTGCACGCTCTGATCCATTCTGGAGAAGTTGGCATTGCTCAACCATGAGCGTATCCCGCTGGCTCACACCTGCGGTATCAAGCAAAATAATTTTGCGATTAGAGAACTCTTTAATCTTGGCTGCTAAATCTTCACTATCCCGTAGTGCTGTAACAGAAAGCCCTAAAATTTTTGCATAGGTCTTCAGTTGTTCTTGGGCCCCAATACGATAGGTATCTGTGGTTAGTAGGGCTACTTGGTTGCGGCCATAGCGCAGTACGCAACGTGCTGCAATCTTGGCAACAGTGGTGGTTTTGCCCACGCCAGTCGGACCAATAAAGGCAAAGACACCACCGCGATCAAAGATATCAAACGCCCGAGAAGTTTTGATTAAGCACTTCACTTGCTCGCGCGCGTTTTTAATGAGTTGTTGGGTATTAAA
>CAIYGJ010000091.1 GCA_903925705.1 uncultured Actinomycetes bacterium
CTCGTCGCTTAGTACTTTGGCGCCATGGCCAAACCGTTTGGAATGCCGAGAATCGTCATCAAGGCCAAATTGATATCCCCCTCAATGAAGTTGGCACAGAGCAAGCACGTCATGCGGCACAAACTTTGTTGGCCATGAAACCTACTCACGTTATTGCCAGCGATTTGGCCAGAGCCCTTGAAACCGGGCGCACTTTGGCTGATCTTGCCGGAATAGACATGACTGTTGATGAACGTCTGCGTGAAACATTCGCTGGTGAGTGGCAAGGCATGACTCGTAACGAGATTATGGCGAAGTACCCAGAAGATTATGCAGCCTGGGGTGGCGACTCTGAGATTCGTCCAGGTGGCGGTGAAACTCGGTGGGAAGTTTCAGAGCGAGTAGTTGAAGCAATTGAAAGTGCGCTAATCAATGTTCCTGCTGGTGGAACTTTAGTTGTGGCCTCACATGGTGGCGCCTTACGTTCTGCACTCGGTCGACTTTTGGGATTAGCGCCCGAACAATGGACGATTCTTGGTGTGCTTGCTAACGCGCAGTGGTCAGTACTTTCTGAACTTGATGAAAATCTGCCAAAGTTGCCTGGCTTAAAGTGGCGACTGCAGGAATACAACGCAGGATCGTTACCTGAGCCTGCAATTGGTGATGATAAGTAAAAACAAAAGACACCCGTAGGTGTCTTTTGTTTTGTTGGTGGAGCTGAGGGGATTCGAACCCCTGACCCCTTGCATGCCATGCAAGTGCGCTACCAGCTGCGCCACAGCCCCGAACCTTGTCAATGTTATCGGAGATCGAAGTTAGTCGGTAATTCGCCTACAAAAACCTTCTTCGTCTATCAGTGCAGTGGATTCGGGAGGAGCGGTTTGCAAAAACTTCTGAGGAAAAACTACGGAGTGAGCGTCGGTCCCCAGATTTCATGCTGATCCGCAGGATCTGCATACTGAAATTGGGGACGCGAGCCGAGCGTTTTAACGCAGAAGGTTTTTGCAAAAAAGCCCTAAACGAAAACCACACCTACCAAATGTCGCCCAACTTGTATCCAGTCTGGAATGGATCAGTTGGATCAATTTCCCAGGTTGCTACGCCTGTAACCCAAGCGCTGCCTCGGATCGTGGGAACTACTGCGTCGTACTGGCCGATCTTGGTTGGATCGTTTACTTGGCCAAAGAACTTAGTACCTAAGAAACTCATGTGCGAGAACTCTTCACCGATTGCAAGTTGTCCGCGGGTGTAAAGCCCTGACATTCGAGCTGAGGTGCCAGTGCCACAAGGGGAGCGGTCCAGCATTCCCTTCCAGGTTTCTGGATCTGCGGTTAAGTTATCGCCGGTTAATACTGCAGAGTTTTGTGCTTGCTTGCCAGGTTCGCGATCACCATTGTGCAGGATTACGATGCCAACTTTATTGATACTTGGATTCTCTGGGTGCTCAAATTGAATTTGTGAGTTCACTGCGTACTTAATTGCCGCGCCAGCACGAGTGATGGCTTTGGCATTTTCTGGCTTGATTTCAAGTCCAACATTGGCAATGTTGGTTTGCGCAAAAAATTGTCCACCGAAAACTAAGTCAACTGGAATTGGGCCGTATTCGGGAACATCCACAATTTTGTCTATGTAAACCGTAAACGCAGGAACGTTACGAATCGATACATCAAGTACTTTGCCATCTTTGCAGCGCGCAAGAACTGAAATAGTTCCAACTGCAGTATCGATAGTGACGGTTGTTTCTGGCTCGTGCATCTTGACGATGCCTTTTTCTAGCACTGCAGTTACTGCACACATTGTGTTACTGCCAGACATCGCAGTAAAGCCACCTTGCTCAAGAACAATGATTCCAAAATCCGATCCAGCATTGACTGGAGGCAAAATGAATACACCACAAAGCGCTGGATACCCGCGTGGCTCATGCAAGATTGCGTGACGGAACCAATCCAGATTGGCTTCACAGTAATCAAAGCGCTCTTTCATGGTCTCGCCCTTAACCAGGTGAGCCATGTTGGTGATTACTCGACCGCCTTCGCCTTCAGCGTGAGCCTCTATCGTTTCAATAATCAGTTTTTCAGCCATAGCTAAACCGTCTTAACCCCAGCCGCGTTTAGCAGCTTTGCGAAGTGGGCCTTTTGATCGGCCGAGATTGGCAAACCTGGAGCTCGCACTGGACCAACAGGAGCGCCAATTAGTTCGCACCCTGCTTTGATTCCGGCGTAATAGTTAACTGATTCTAAGAAGTCACAGATTGGCCAAATCTTTTTCCAGAGTTCACGACCCTTAGCCAAATCATTATCAACTGCAAGTGCGTCATAGAGCGCTACGGCAAGTTCAGGAATAACTGTGGCGGTTCCCCAAACTGAGGCCTCAGCGCCGCTGGCTAGGCCAAAGAACGTCAATGTGTCCCAACCGTTGAACGCCTTGATTTTGTCAGAACGATTAGCCAGCAGATCAGCCATAGTTACGGCATCGCCAGAAGTGTCCTTTAAGTACTTAACTCCCGGAATGTCGCCAAGTTGGGCGATCTGTTCGGCATTAAGAGTTACCCCAGTTGAACTAGGAATGTTGTAGTACATAACTGGAATCGAAATAGAATCGGCTACTGAGCGCATAAAGACCTGAAGCTCTTCAAAATTTGGTGCGGCATAAAACGGTGGTAGCAACATGACACCAGTAGAGCCGGACTTCTCTGCATGCTGAGCCAATGAGATAGCTTCTGCGGTTGAAGTGGAGCCAACTCCAGCAAATACGTGACAGCGGCCGGCAGCGGCTTCATTAACAACTTCAAATACTCGACGGTATTCCTGCGGAGTCAGTGTCATGAATTCACCAGTAGTTCCAGTGGGAACTACGCCGTGAATCCCAGCATCAACTAGTCGGTTAATTTGCGCATGCATCGCTGCTTCATCGAGTGCACTGCCATCGGCCGAGAAAGGCGTTGTGATTGCAGCAAGGATTCCGCGAA
>CAIYGJ010000092.1 GCA_903925705.1 uncultured Actinomycetes bacterium
ACCGTAGATCGAAATCAATTGCGCCGAGTTCAAACTCCGCAAGGATTTGACCGAGCAACTTTAGATCTGGCATATCAAAATCCTGAGGTGGTTGCCACTGATGATGCCGGCTTAATGGATGCATTGGGTATTGCAGTTTTAACTGTTGCTGGTGATGAACGTTCTTTGAAAATTACAACAATGGCTGACGTGCAACATGCACTGAGTTTGCTGGAGGTAACGGGTGAGTAATTTGCGAATTGGCACTGGCGTGGATGTGCACCCATTAGTAAGTGGGCGACCAATGTTTTTGGCTTGCTTGAGTTGGACAGATGAATCTGCAGGTTGCGAAGGACATTCCGATGGGGATGTTGCCGCGCACGCAGCGTGCGATGCAATTTTGTCTGCTGCTGGCATGGGAGATCTTGGTTCAGTTTTCGGAACTTCGGATCCGAAGTGGGCCGGCGCATCTGGTGCTGATTTGCTGACAGAAGTGCAGTCTCTAGTTTCTGGCGCTGGCTGGAAAATTGTGAACGTTAGCGTTCAAGTAATTGCAAATTCACCCAAGATTGGGTCCCGCCGAGATGAAGCCCAGGATGCCATGTCGAAGGCTTTAGCGGGAACACCAGTATCTGTTGCCGGCACGACAACCGATGGCCTAGGACTAACTGGTCGGGGCGAAGGTGTCGCTGCAATTGCTTCAGCATTATTAGAAGCCCCGCAAGATCGGTAACCTTGAACTGTGCGCCTTTATGACACTGCAACCCGAGCAGTCCGAGAATTTACCCCGTTGGTTGACGGCAAAGTCTCGATGTATGTCTGTGGCGCAACCGTGCAATCTGCACCGCATGTCGGGCACATTCGTTCCGGGGTAGCTTTCGATGTGCTGGCCCGCTGGTTACGAGTTTCTGGCTACGAAGTAACCCTTGTCCGCAACGTAACTGATATCGACGACAAAATTTTGGCAAAAGAATCCGTTGAGAATCGTCCATGGTGGGCAGTAGCTGCACACTACGAACGCGAGTTCCAAAAAGCCTACAAAATCCTGGGATGCACTCCGCCAACAGTTGAGCCTCGTGCCACTGGTCACATCACGCAAATGATCGAGTTAATGCAAACTTTGATTGAGCGCGGGCATGCTTACGCTGCTGATGGTGATGTTTATTTCGATGTTCGTTCATTTGCTGATTACGGAAAATTATCTGGCCAAAAAATTGATGACCTATTGCCTTCTGGTGACTCCGAAGGTGAATCCCGCAAAAAAGATTCACGTGATTTTGCGCTATGGAAATCTGTAAAGCCTGGTGAACCGTCATGGCCAACACCGTGGGGTAATGGTCGACCTGGTTGGCACATTGAATGTTCGGCAATGGCACAGGCGTACTTAGGTAATGCTTTTGATATTCACGGTGGTGGGTTGGATTTAGTTTTCCCACACCACGAAAACGAAGTTGCGCAATCCAAGGCTGCTGGACAAGATTTTGCAAACTTCTGGTTACACAATGCTTGGGTAACAACAGCCGGCGAAAAAATGTCAAAGTCACTTGGCAACTCATTGGTAGTAACCGAGGTAGCAAAACGAGTGCGACCAATTGAACTTCGTTGGTACTTAGCAAGTGCGCATTACCGTAGCAATTTGGAATTTTCTGATAGCGCATTGCAAGAATCAGCGGTTGCATTCCAACGGATTGAAAACTTTGTAGAACGTGCTGCAGCGATTGTTGGTGACGTCGACTTTGCTAACTCAGTAATGTGCGCAGATTTCGAAACTGCAATGAACGAAGACTTAAATGTCCCAGCCGCACTTGCAGCGCTGCATGAAGTGGTTGGCGAAGGCAATACTTTGCTTGCCAAGAAAGCGGATGCGGCTGCACTTAAGGGCTGCCTCACTTCAGTGCGCCAAATGCTTGATGTACTAGGTGTAGATCCACTTTCACCAACTTGGGCTGACGACAGCAAGAACTCACAACAACTTGAATCAGCACTTGATTATTTTGTGCAACAATCAATAGCAGTTCGTAACGCAGCTAAAGAAAACAAGAACTTTGAAGCTGCAGATGCCATTCGCGATTCTTTGCGGAATGCCGGCATCGCATTAGAAGACACATCTGATGGTGTGCGCTGGAATCTGGAGAAGTAATGGCTGGCAATTCCAAGCGCAAAGGCGCGATTCGCACTTCGAAAAAAGGTGCCACCGCTGGCTCTGGTGGTCGCGGTAAGCAAAAACTTGAAGGCCGTGGCCCAACGCCAAAGGCAACTGAACGCGATAAGCATCCAGCTGCAAAGCGAGCACGTGCCGCGGAGCGAGCTGCTGAAAAGCGCGGTTCAACTCGGGTAAGTCGCCCACGTGACCGCGATGGAATCGAATGGGTAGCTGGACGCAACTCTGTTCTGGAAGCGCTTCGCGCTAACATTCCAGCAAATGCGCTTTACATGCAACAGTTCATGGACGCCGATGATCGCGTTAAAGAAATCTTGCAGCTGGCCAATGATCGCGGACTGCCATTCTTGGAAGCACCGCGAACTGAATTGGATCGAAATACTGATGGCGCAGTTCATCAAGGTGTGGCACTTCGCATCCCGCCTTACTCATACTTGGATCCAATCGATCTACTTGAAGATGCGTTCAATAATGAAGAAGCAGCTTTCGTTGTTGCGCTCGACGGTGTGACTGATCCGCGTAACTTGGGTGCAGTTATTCGATCTTCAGCCGCCTTTGGCGTCGATGGGGTATTGGTCCCAGAACGTCGGGCAGCAGGCATGACTGCTTCCGCTTGGAAAACTTCTGCCGGCGCTGCAACCCGAGTTCCCGTTTCCCGAGCAGTAAACCTGACTAGATCACTTGTTGAGTTCAAGCGTGCAGGTTGCACAATCATTGGCCTTGATTCTGATGGTGACACCTTCGTTCAAGACGTCAGCCAAGAAATCGCGGCCGGCCCAATCGTTTTGGTTGTTGGAGGTGAAGCCACTGGAATGTCGCGCTTAGTTCGAGACACTTGCGACATGGTGGTTTCAATCCCAATGTTTGACGAAACCGAATCCCTAAACGCAGGCGTCGCCGCTGGAATTGCACTCTACGAATTGGCAAAAATTCGCCATCCATAGTCAGGGCAATTCTCGTTTTGGGAATTTCTGATTTTTTTCCTAGACTAGGCGAGCGGAATGTTACTTCGGTAAATTTCCCGGCCTCCTTAGCTCAGTGGTAGAGCGTCGCTCTTGTAAAGCGAATGTCATCCGTTCAAATCGGATAGGGGGCTCCAGTTATTTCAGGCTAAATTCGAAACCGATTTAGTTTTAGGTTTAATCAGCTCTTGCACAATCGCAATTCCAACTAAAACGATTAATGCCCCCACTGGTTCATACCAATGCAGTTTCTCTTTAAGTAAAACCACACCTGCAAGTGTCGAAACAACTGGAATTGAGTAAGTAACTGTTGACATCGCAATAGCGCCAGCACGCTTAACAATTACGAATCCGATTACTAAGGCAACTCCGGTCCCGAGTACACCAAGTGCTGTAATGGCTAACAATCCAGTGATTGGCCACGAAGTAATTTCATGTGGTGATGCAATTGCAAAAATTGCACAGATAGCTGCGCCGATTGTTAGTTGAGTCGCAACTGCACTAATTGGATCCAGACTTAATGGCGTCACATACTTTCGAGTCCAAATTGCAGAGAACGCATAACCAATCGTGCAAAGCGCGCAAGCGGTGTACGCAAGCCAGTTTGCTTGGAAGTTAACATCCCAGACTCCAAGTAGGACGAGTAAGCCTAGAAAGCCAAGCAGAAGTCCGCCAACTCGAAATGGAATTAGCTTTTCTTCGGGCAACATGAGTACTGCCAAGATCGCGGTCCATAGCGGCATTGTTGAATTAAGCAATCCGGCGGCGATAGATGAAATGTGATGGATCGCCCAAGCAAAGATCGTGAAAGGCATAACTTGAGCCATCAAGGTAATTAGGGCTAGATGCTTTATGGCAGGTCCCTTGACGAGAAATTTTCTTCTGGTCGCGATGACGATAATAATTAACGCAAGGGCACCAAAACCCATGCGAGCAAAAGTCTGCTCGTACTGATCGAGGAAGCTGCTGGCGACCTTGATAAAGAAGAACGAAAACCCCCAGATAGTTGTTAGGGCTAGCCAAAGTGCAAGCCAACTTTTTGTCGGGGGAGAGGAAGTAGTCACTTGCCCATCTTGTCGTAGCCCGCATTACCACTTGACGTGACACCCCGAGATGGGGGGTGACCGTGTTTTCAGTGGGGAACGGTTTAGCATTAGTGATGTGAATGAAGCTCGCGCCCTCTCTGCTGATAAATCTGGAGTACTTCCAGAGCGCGATCAACAGATCCTAGAATTCGAACGCCAATGGTGGAAATTCGCAGGCGCAAAAGAGCAGGCAATCCGTGAACAATTCGATATGTCTGCGACTCGTTACTACCAAGTTCTTAATGCATTGATTGATCAACCAGAAGCTTTGGCTTTTGATCCAATGTTGGTTAAGCGCCTCCAGCGCATGCGCGCCGCTCGCCAAAGGGCTCGCTCAGCACGTCGCCTGGGTATCGAACTTAAGAATTAGGTTTAAGCCGTGTCTGGCCAACAAACCTTTAATCAAAAAGTCACAATCCCGCTTGTCGTAATTCTTGCCACAGTTGTTGGTCTATTTGTAGTCGGCTCTAAGTTGATGAACCTAAATTCCGATTCGGCTGCGGTTGAGCCAAAAATTAGCACTTCTGCCGAGCCAACGAATCCTGTAGTTACTCCAAGCACTGATGCATCTGTTGATCCTGGCGCAGATGTAATCGGTCGATTGC
>CAIYGJ010000093.1 GCA_903925705.1 uncultured Actinomycetes bacterium
CAGGTGGACGTTATCCACCACTCTTGCCCTATGGAGTCCGGACTTTCCTCGAACATTGCTGCCCGCGATCATCCGACCGACTCGTCTACCGTAAGACTACGGGGATATCACTAAGGTTGAAAAGTGCTGGATTTATTGCTTCAAGGTGGAGTGCTTCACCAATCAAACGAGTCCGCGCCCATACCTGCCGCCATTGGTTTATCCGGAGGCAAAATCACCTTTGTTGGTAATCCTGATGATGCACCATCTGCTCGCGAAGTTATCGAACTTTCTGGACAATTAATAACTCCAGGTTTTATCGACAGCCACAATCACTTACTACTTGGGTTCGATCCCGAGGCTGTGAACTTACAAGACCTTGTTGATTTAGAAAGCGTGCGATCGCGCATGAAAGAATTTGCCGATTCACGGCCAGACTTGGAATGGATTTGTGGCGAGAACGCGAATTATTCAGTTGTAGAAGGACGTCGGCCAAACTCAAACGACTTAGCTGGAATTACCAACCGACCCATTTTTATTACAACTTACGATCAACATTCAGTTTGGCTAAATGATGTTGCGATCCGCGCACTTGGTATTGAACCAGGCGTAGAACTTAGTTGGGGCCGCCCAGAGTTTGATGAAGTTACAAACAAACCAACTGGCTGGGTTACTGATTTTTACACCAGCGCGATGACGACACTTGGGTTGAAAGCACTACAGCGTGACATCCCGATGTATTCACCTGATCGCAGATATCGCAAGTTACTAGCCAGCATGGAAATGGCAACGCGCTTTGGCATTACAACCGTTGTTGAACCACAGGTTCCAATGGCTGAGCTGGATTTTTTTAATCGAGCACTCAACGAAGGAAAATTAACTTCTCGCGTAATCGCTGCGCTATTTCATCCGATAGATGAAGGCGCTGATTTTCGTATGGAGTTGAAATCAACAATTGATAACCACGTGCCTTCAAAAAACCTATCTCTTGGACCAATCAAGCTTTACGCTGATGATGTTATTGAGCCGCACACAGCCTGGCTACTAGATGACTATGCGAATAAGCCAGGGCATCGTGGTAACCCAAGCACATCAGTTGCAGAGTTTCATCACATAGTTGCCGAACTTGATCGCATGGGATTACAAACTCATACCCATGCAACTGGTGACGGTGGAATACGTCTGGTACTTGATGCCATTGAGAACGCGACAAAGTTGAATTCCAGTTCGGATCGCAGGCATGGAATCGTGCATGTGGAATGTATTCATCCAGATGATCTTTCGCGTCTGGCGCAACTTGGTATAACTGCAGCAATGCAACCGAGGCACTGCTCCCCTGACTTAATCGAAGGTTCTTGGATGAACAACATCGGCGAAGATCGTTGGGATCGAGCGTGGCGGATCAAGTCGCTACAAGAATTTGGCACGCACGTTGCACTTTCCAGCGACTGGCAAGTTGGCGAAATGGACCCACTGGTTGGAATCTATAGCGCCATGTCTCGGGCATCACTTGATGGCAAGAGGTCTTGGACGCAAGACGAACGCTTTTCTCTTGGCTCTGCAATTGATGGCTACACCAAAGAAGGTGCCTGGGCTTGGCATCGCGAATCCGACTTCGGCGCTTTGGGAATTGGTATGGCGGCAGATATTGTGGTTTGGTCAAGCAATCTCCACGAATTCAATTCAGACCCGGCTGGATTGCTAGGTCAAAGTACCTTGCTCACCATTGTTGATGGACAAATCGTCTACGACGCGCGCTAAGCCTTCAACTTTGAATTCTTCGGATCGTAAAACGGTTCATCACTGATAGTTGCTGGAACTAATTCCCCTGCGCAATCAACAACAAAGTTAGAGCCAGCCGGAATATCAGCTGGAATATTTCCCAGACCACAAGCACCACCGATTGTGTGTCCATAGGAACCGGAAGTTACGTGCCCAATGATTTTTCCATCAAGCAAAATTGATTCGTCGTGAACAAATAGTGGCTCAGGGTTATCTAGCTTGATGTAAACCTGGCGGCGATCTGGGTTTTGCTTTCCTTCGATCGCGCTTCGACCAACGAAGTCGCCCTTCTTTAGGCTGACCGCAAAACCAAGTGAGGCATGATACGGATTATCAATCGGTCCGATGTCATGACCCAAGTGACGGTATCCCTTTTCCACGCGCAAGCTATCAAGTGCGTGATAACCAGCTCGGCGAAGGCCTAGACCTTCACCCGCTGCAATTACTGAGTCGTATACCGAAACCGCGATATCCGAAGTTGGGTAAAGCTCATAACCCAGTTCGCCAACGAAACTTACTCGCAGACAAAGGGCTGAACCATTTCCAACTTCAATTTCTCTAGCAGTTCCCCAAGGTTGGTTCTCGGTGGACAAATCTGCCGGACTAATGCGCGACAACAACTCTCGTGAGTTCGGACCCATGATTCCGATGGTGGCTAATCCTGCGCTGGCATCAAATACTGCTGCGCCATTACCACGCGCGGCACGACGGAACATCGCAAACGTCTTCGTTTGCGATGCGGTTGGCGTTACAACCAAGAATCGATCTTCAGCCAGTCGGGTAATCGTGCCGTCTAATTCGATGCCGCCGCCCTTGTTGAGCATCAAGGTATAGACGACTCGGCCGATCTTTACATCAAGATTTGCCGTTGTTACAGATTGCACAACCTTCAAAGCATCAGGGCCAGCAACTTCTACTTTGGTAAAGGTTGAAAGATCAAAGACTGCCACTGCTTCTCTGGCTGCCTTGTGTTCGGCTGCGGAATGTTCGAACCAGTTTTGGCGTTGGTAACTGTATTCGTATTCGCGCTTGGTGCCAGACGGAGCGAACCAATTCGCTCGCTCGTAACCGACTAACTCGCCAAAGACTGCACCGGCAGCATCCAGGCGTTCGTGCAATGGTGAGCGGCGGATGTTGCGTGCCGTGTATGGCTGCAAGAACGGCCAATGCATGGCGTAAAGCCGACCCAAGCCTTCTTTAGTTCGTTCGAATAGATACGGCCGATTCGATTGATACTTCGAGAAGCGCTGCACATCAACTGCAGACACGTCATAAGTCGGCGTACCTTCCACGATCCATTCCGCCAAGGCCCGACCGGCACCTGGTGCATAAATAATGCCTTGACTATTAAAGCCTGCAGCGATCCATAGTCCATCGACTTCTGCGGTCTCCCCTAGACAAAAACTTGCATCCGGCGTGAATGACTCTGGGGCATTTAGGAAACGTGAATAGTTAGCATTTTTCAAGGCCGGAATTCGATCTTCGGCAAATCCCTTAATCGCAGCGAAATGCTCCCAGTCCGGATCAAATTCACCGAATGCAAAGTCTTTAGCCAGAGTGCGCGGATCAACTGGAATGCCATCTGGTTCAAAGGCGCCAACGACCAACGAGCCATTGTGACCGCGAACGTATAGATAGCCATCTAGGTCACGAAGTACTGGCAATGGCACATCAGCGCCGTCAATTGGATCCGTGGTTACATGCACATGTGCGGCTGGATGCAGCGGAACCATCGCGCCACAAATTTCAGCAAGTTCGCGCGTCCATAATCCAGCAGCCAGAACTAAGTTTTCACATTCAACAACACCATGATCAGTTTCAACTGCAGTGATTCGACCATTGGTTTTTTGCACTCCAGTTACGGTGACGCCTTCACGAATTGTTACACCACGAGTGTGGGCACCTTTGGCAAATGCCAAGGCAGCCCGACCTGGATTAACGTGACCATCTTCGGCGTGATGCATTCCACCTAATAGTCCATCGGCAGTGGCAAGTGGATGTAGTTCAGCAACTCGCTGTGGTGAAACTAATTCAGTTGCAATGCCATTGTGTCTGGCCACCATATCGCTGTAACGCAATTCATCGAGCCGTCCCGGGGTTCGAGCCAACGAGAGTGAGCCGTTTTGCTGGAGCGAAACGTTGATACCAGTTTCTTTTTCAATCGCGCGATAGGCATCGATGCCATAGTAAGAAAGTTTTGTCATGGCGTGAGTGGCGCGAGAGCGAACAACTAAGCCAGCTGCGTGCCAGCTAGTACCGGCAGCAACTGATGCTCGCTCAATTAACAAAACATCTTTATGACCAAGTTCAGCTAAGTGGTAGGCGATGCTAGAACCAACAACTCCAGCACCAACAACAACCGTTTGGGCGCGAGCTGGAAGTGCGCGAGTTTGGGCTTGGTCGTCAAAGGAAGTTGCAGTCAGGTCTTTTTCTAGCAAATGGTCCACGATTAACTTCCTCAATTTAAGGTCTTAGCGCAACTTTATTGCAGAGTTTGTTAGGCCGAACTGGAAGCCCCAAAAACGACGAGTCAATGGAGAAGGCCCCACAATAAGTATGAGTTACTGCGGGGCCTTATTCGCTAGAAACTGCCTTTGCCCTGCGGTGACGCTTTTGCAAGTCATCGATGATGTCTGGCAATGATCCAACCGGGGCGACATTTCCTAACTGATCTATTCCTACGCCTGTGAAAAGGTCATGGCAAGGGGTTTTAGAAAATTGTTCAAGTTAACAACTGGAAGGCTTACAAAACCTCAACAATTACATCCAGTCCCCAAGGGATTCCAGTCTTTGTTGGCTTGACTACCTTTACGTCTAATGCCACTTTTGCGGCCAGTTCGGCGAGCTGTTGCACACTTGCTGTCGACTTAGTCGATTGAGCCAAGGCTCTAACCAAACGGCCTTTAGTTGCCTTGTTTGAATGGCTCACGACTTTCGGAGCACCCTTTGGCATCTTCTGCATAATTCGCGGGACTACAACCTGATCGGCGATCGCTTTGTCGGTTGGTCCCAGCTTTAGATAGTTTCCAGATCGTAGATCAATTACAAACTCATCCTGATCGGAAATTATCGCAGTAATCGAATCGCTCCAGAACTTTGTCAGAGATCCAATCTTTGGAACTACTGTGTCCCCCGATAGTCGATATGCCGGAATTCGATCCGTGACATTAATCAGTCCGAACAAAGCAGAGACCACAAAGTTCTCGGATTCAAATTTAGATTTTGCTTTGGCACTTAGTGAATCAATTTCGATTGC
Source organism: uncultured Actinomycetes bacterium (assembly GCA_903925705.1). Taxonomy (GTDB): domain Bacteria; phylum Actinomycetota; class Actinomycetes; order S36-B12; family UBA5976; genus UBA5976. The sequence continues at coordinate 5,018 of CAIYGJ010000093.1, forward strand.
ATCGTAAAGCACTCCGGTATAGACAGACCAAGCAGGGCCAGTTGGAGCAGTCAGAAGTTTTTGGTCGCGTTCAATTTCAAAATCTTGCTTGGCGCTAATCGCAAGCGCAGCTCTCGATTTTGCTGCAGGTCCGTTTGCCATTGCAACAAGGGCTGAAACTAACTCTTGACGCTGTTTGGTTAACTCTGGAAACGAAAGTTTCTTAAAATCTAACTTTTGTTTTCCAGTTGCATCAGTTTTGCCCTCTGATGGCGGTAGCAAAATCATGGTCATAGATGATCGCTAAGGACGAGAGATGATTCCGGAGCCACCCGCAAGGTGGGTGTCTAGTGCTTCATTGGCTAGAGCATCAGCATGCTTATTGTCTTCGCGCGGAATCCAGGTGTAGGTCACGTTTCCATAGGGCAGAATTTCTCGAGCTTCGAGCGCAAGTTTTTGCATGTCAGGGCTTTTGATCTTCCAGCGCCCAGACATTTGTTCCACGACCAATTTGCTATCCATACGAACTTCCACCAAAGCTTCTGGATCGATCTCCGCAATTGCAGTCAGCCCGGCCACTAGCCCGCTGTATTCCGCAACATTGTTGGTTGCATGACCTAGAACAGCGGCGCGCTCGGCAACCACTTCCCCAGTGTTGGCATTACGAATCACGGTTCCATACGAAGCATGACCAGGATTTCCTCTTGAGGCTCCGTCGGCTTCCATCACAAAGTGAGTCACAAACCAGACTCCGCAGTGCGAACCAAAATCCTTCGGCATTGATCGCAGCGCGCAATAGCATCGGCTGGCATATTTCGAATCTGATCAATTTCTTGCGCGTCAATTGTTATGTGACAGCCCTGGCAAGAACCCCGATGGATTAGTGCGGCGCCAACTCCACCTTGATCTGCCCGAATCTTGTCGTATAGCGCGATCAAATCTGCTGGTAAACCATTTGCGATTTCAGTTCGCTGACTCGTGAGTGAATTCACTTCAAAATCAATGTCAGCAAACAAGTCGTCTCGAGTCTGGGCAAGAGTTGAAAGCTTTTCAGTGGTTTCAATCTCACTGGCAAGCAAGTCAGTTACCGCTTGCTGAGCATTTTCATATGCCTGCATGATTTCAAGTTCAATGTCTTCAAGTTCAGCTTGCCGCTTGGCCAAGGTTCCAATCTCGTGCTGCAAACTTTCCAGTTCTTTAGCCGCAGAAACTGCGCCGGAATCCAGCCGTTCTTGATCACGGCGGGCTCGAGATACAACTTGTTCAACATCAGATTCAGCCTTCAATTGATTTAGCTTTAGATCTGACGCTTCAGTCTGAGCCGCAACTAAACGCATCTTGATTGAACCAAGTTCAACTTCTAAATCCTGGGCGGCAGCAATTTCAGGTAATCCTGCCCGCTTATGCGCCAGCTGTAGGAGCTTGGTGTCAAAGCCCTGCAAGTCCAGCAATGCTTTTTGCTGGTCGGGGCTTGCAGTAACGGCCATTTTTGCTCCCAGATTTGTTTAGTTATTCAACTAACAAAGCCAGACTACCTCTAATCAGGAACGAGTCGAGAAAGGTCAGACCGCCAGGTCCCAGCGTTCATGCTTGATGTTGAATGCGGCTGCCAATAATGCAAAATCTGAGTCATTGTGAACAATCACAACTTTTTCATTTGTTAAGGCTAGAACCGCGATCATGCAATCGACGACGCTTTTAACGGTTTTGCCTTGCCAGGCAAGCTGCCGGCGAATTTCCCCTGCACTTCTAAAATCATGCAAAGCATCAAATTCCAATGAGGCAAAACGATCAATGAATTCATTAATCGCTATGACTTCGTGCTTTCGAGCTCCGGCCAACAATTCCATGGCAACAGGTTCGCACATAAGAATTGAATTACCTTTTTTCGTAAGAGCGTTCATGCGCTCACGAGTGCCTAGATCACCCTTTAGGACATTCACCCAAACGCTTGTGTCA
>CAIYGJ010000094.1 GCA_903925705.1 uncultured Actinomycetes bacterium
AATCGTATTAGCCGTAGGAACCCTCGGTTTATTTATTGCTGTTGGAGTTCCGTTAGGAAAAATTGGTTTGATGGTTGCGCACACGGCATTCTGTGTTCCGTTCGCATTACTGCCAATTCGGGCGCGATTGAGTCAACTAGATGTTGCGCCTTTTGAGGCTGCCTCGGACTTGGGTGCAAACGAGCGTCAAATCTTGCGCCGAATCACTTTGCCATTACTTGCACCTGCGATCTTTGCCGGAGCGCTATTGGCGTTTGCAATCTCAATTGATGACTTCATTACATCCTTCTTTGTCGCTGGCCCAGGTTCCACGACATTGCCGGTTTACATTTTTGGCATGATCCGTTCGACTGTAACTCCAGAAGTAAATGCAATTTCCACGTTGCTTCTGTTGTTCTCGGGCAGCGTGCTGATCGGATCGTATTTGATCCAGAGAAAAAGGAGATAAGAATGGCTAGCAACAAGAGGCGTCGCGCCTCATATGTAGCTGCAATTGCTGCGGCAGGCGCACTACTACTTTCTGCATGTGGCGGAGAGACTACTGCAGGCACTGGTGCCGGCGATGCCACTGCAGCTGCAGGGGATTTCCCGACTACTGGCTCAGGTGTAGTAAATGTTTACAACTGGACTGATTACATCGATCCAGAAGAGCTAAAGCGCTTTACTGCCGAAACTGGCATCGAAGTTGTTTTAGACACCTATGACAGCAACGAAACTTTGTTGGCCAAATTGCAGTCAGGTGCGACCGGTTACGACGTAATCGTTCCGTCCGACTACATGGTTCAACAAATGGTTGAGCTTAACCTTCTTCAGAATGTTGGCGTAAGCACTTTCCCTAATGGTGGAAACATCAAGGCCGACTTAGTCGATGTTTATTGGGACAAGGGCCGCAATTACACTGCTCCTTGGAACTACGGAACCACCGGAATCGCATGTAACTTTGCTGCCGAACCAGGTTGCGCAAACATTAAGTCTTGGAAGGATTACTTCACGGCTGGATTGCCAAAGATGGATTCCTTAAAGGATCAGGTTGAAGTTATCTCTGCTGCACTACGTGCAACTGGAGTTGGCAAAGATGACCTTTGCACAACTGACAAGGCGAAGTACATCGCGGTTGAAGAATTACTAGCAGGCTACAAGCCAGCAGTAATTGAGTCAGATGGTGGCATCGAGCGCGTGACAGCTGGCACATCAAACGTGCGCCATGCTTGGAACGGTTCAACTCACCGTATGACAGTAGAAAACCCTGATGTTCAGTTCATCTACCCAAGCGAAGGTGTAAACCTTTGGGCAGATAATTTAGCAATTCCAGTAGGTGCACCTAACTTGGATAACGCCAAGATCTTCATCAACTGGATGATGGATCCAAAGGCTGCTGGCGCCCAGAGCAACTTCTCTGGCTACGACAACGGTATTACCGGTTCCGATGCATTTATGGATGAAGCCCTCAAGTCTGATCCAGCAGTTGTAGTTCCAGCTGACAAGCAGGCATTACTTTCACCACTACCTAACTGTGGTGAAGCTGCACGCGAGTTGTACACCCAGGTGTTCACAACTTGGACAACCAGCCAGTAAAAGACCTTCGGGTTATCTGACAACGCCCACCCTATGGATTTCATAGGGTGGGCGTTGTTTTTTGTGATCAGGAATTTAACAGTTATTGCAAAACTTGCTCGAATTGTCTATCTGAAATTGTTTCCTCTGGCATTCTTAAACTACATTCCTACCTTTAAGGGAGATCCATGAAGATTATGAATAAGCACAAAGCAACTTACTTAGCAGCACTTGCTGCCGCTGGCGCTTTGCTTCTATCCGCATGTGGTGGCGAATCCACTGCAACCGACGGAGCTTCCACATCAGCCACTTCTGCCTCTGGTGAATTTCCAACTTCAGGATCAGGCGTAGTTAATCTGTACAACTGGACGGACTACATTGATCCAGCTTTGCTTGATAAGTTCACGGCTGAAACGGGTATCGAAGTTATCCTCGATGTATTCGATAGCAACGAAACTTTGCTTGCCAAACTACAATCTGGTGCAACTGGCTATGACGTAATTATGCCTTCCGATTACATGGTTGAGCAGATGATCGATCTAGGCATGTTGCAAGACGTAAACGTTGCTTCATTTCCCAATGGAAAGAACATTGCGCCTGAGTTCATGGACGTGTACTTCGATCCAGGTCGCAAGTACACCGCTCCTTACATGTACGGAACAACTGGTATCGCTTGCAATACCAAGCTTGAGCCAGCATGTGAAAACATTAAATCTTGGAAAGACCTTTTCACTGGAAATTATAAGAATGTAAACGCCCTCAAGGACCAAGTTGAGATTGTTTCTGCTGCGCTTCGGGCAGCCGGAGTTCCAGCAGCAGATCTTTGCACAACTGATAAGGCAAAATACATCGCAGTCGAAGAATTACTTGCTGGATTTAAGCCAGCCGTGATCGATAACGACGGTGGTAACGAACGAATGATCACTGAACAGGCAAGTATTCGAACTTCCTGGAATGGCGACACTCATCGAATGAAGATGGAAAATCCAGATATTATTTTCATCTACCCGAGTGAGGGCCTGAACTTCTGGTCAGATCACATGGCAATTCCAGTTGGTGCGCCAAATCTTGATAACGCCAAGATTTTCATGAACTGGATGATGGATCCGGCAAATATGGCTGCAGCAAGTAACTTCTCGGGTTACAACAATGCAATCACTGGATCTGCTGATCTTATGAATGACGAGCTAAAGAATGATCCAGGCGTAATCGTGCCCGAAGAGAACAAGAAACTTCTAAGCCCAATTCCAAACTGTGGCGAAGAAGCGCGCGCGCTGTACACCCAGGTATTCACAACTTGGTTGGATAGTCAGTGATAACTCGCAAGTAAACAAAGCAGCCTCGCACTTGGGTGGGGCTGCTTTGTTTATATACCAATAAGCAAAATACACTTACGAGTAGCAGATTGCACTTGAAAACTCTCTAATTCAACTTGACCGAATCGAATCCGTTCAGCACAGTTAGAGATGTCGCTTTAACTAGGGAGATAAATGGCTTCGGAGCAATTTGAAGTGGTCGTGGTTGGAGCCGGTCAGTCTGGCGTCGCAATGAGCGAACATCTGACGCGCGCGGGTGTTTCACACGTTGTTTTGGAGCGAGCCCGAATCGCCGAACGCTGGCGGTCTGAGCGATGGGATTCATTAGTCGCAAATGGTCCAGCCTGGCATGATCGTTTCCCCGGCTTGGAATTTGAGGGGTATGACCCAGATGCTTTTGTGCCAAAAGAAGCAGTAGCAGATTACTTCGAGGCATACGCCAATAAATTTAATGCTCCAATTCGAACTGGTGT
>CAIYGJ010000095.1 GCA_903925705.1 uncultured Actinomycetes bacterium
GGGATGGCTTCCAGATAACCGTGTTACCCATCAAGGCCGGAGCCGTTGGAAGGTTGCCAGCAATCGCTGTGAAGTTAAACGGTGTGATTGCGTAGACGAAACCTTCAAGTGGTCGATGATCGGTTCGGTTCCAAACACCAGGAGATGAGACAGGTTGTTCTTGCAAAATCTGTCGGGCGAAGTGAACGTTAAATCGCCAAAAATCAATTAACTCACAAGTTGAATCAATCTCAGCTTGGTACGCAGTCTTGGACTGACCCCAAACCGTTGCAGCTAAAACTTTGTTGCGCCATGGACCAGACAACAAGTCAGCAGCCCGCAAGATAACGGCGGCGCGCTCATCAAATGGCAGATCGCGCCACATCGGAGCTGCTGCTTTTGCGGCAGCGATCGCACTGGTGGCATCAGCTTGTGTTGAGTTTGCAGTTACACCAAGTACGCGGGAATGTTCGTGTGGACTGCGAACTTCAATCTTGTCGCCCGACGCCATGACTTTTTTACCACCAATTACGTTTGGTAATTCGTGAGTTGTCGCCACAAGGTCCTTAAGACCTTGCTCTAGGCCAGCTCGCTCCGGAGTGCCCGGGGCAAAAGTGCCAATTGGCTCGTTGTAAGGGACGGGAACATGTGTGATTGCATCCATGCCTACATCCTGACACCTACCTATCTATAGGCAAGAATGGACCCATGCGCGTTTGGATCCCGGTCACTGCCCAACAAATCATTGAATTCAAAGATTCAAATGTTTTGGCGGCCACCCAGGGATACACAGTTACCCAAGGGTGGGCGCAAGATTGGGATGAATCTGATCCAGAAGTTTTGGAAGCCGAGATTCTGCAGGTAGCTGGATCTGACAGTCGAATCGTTGTAGTAGCCGAGTGCATGGCAGAGGTTCAAAACTCGCAAACCGGCCAGGCCTCAATTTCTAACCCGATCGCAAAAGCCCAGATTCAGGCGATTTTTGCTGCCAAGGCCTCGGAACCGCAGGATTTCCTGTGGTTTGGGCCAACTGAGCCAGATGAAGCCCTGGTCTGGCACTCAAGTTGACCGAGTGCCAAAACCTGCTTACATTTGGATTAGCACTCTAAAGCCTCGGGTGCTAATTCAAATCGAGTAATAACAGGAGACACGACGTGTCGGTCAACATTAAGCCACTTGAGGATCGCATCCTCGTTCAGTCCCTAGAAGCCGAGCAGACCACCGCTTCGGGTTTGGTTATCCCAGATACCGCTAAGGAAAAGCCACAAGAAGGCAAGGTCGTCGCAGTAGGACCAGGTCGTTTCGATGAACATGGCGAAAAGCGAATTCCGCTTGACGTTAAAGTCGGCGACGTTGTTATCTACTCCAAGTACGGCGGCACCGAAGTTAAGTACAACGGTGTTGAATACCTACTTCTTGGCGCTCGCGACATTCTCGCAATCGTCGAAAAATAAAAACCTCAAGCTAGCGCCCCGATCGTTTACGTCGGGGCGTTAGCAACTTTATGAACTATTAGTTTTGGAGAAATACAAATGGCAAAGACCGTTGAATTCGACGAAGATGCTCGTCGCGCATTAGAGCGTGGCGTTAACGCCCTTGCTGATGCAGTAAAGGTAACCCTTGGACCAAAGGGACGTAACGTAGTCATTAGCAAAGCTTGGGGTGCCCCAACAATCACAAACGATGGCGTAACCATTGCCCGTGAGATTGAACTTGAAGACTCTTATGAAAACCTGGGCGCGCAACTTGCGAAAGAAGTTGCTACCAAGACCAACGATGTTGCCGGTGACGGAACCACAACAGCAACTGTTCTAGCTCAGGCATTCGTGCGCGAAGGCCTAAAGGTTGTTGCCGCAGGTGGCGCACCAGTAGAACTTAAGCGTGGCATTGAAGCTGCAGTCGCAGCAATGAAGGCGGAATTACTTAAGCAAGCTCGTCCAGTAGATGGCAAAGAAGGCATCTCACAGGTAGGCGCAATTAGCTCGCGCGACCAGGTCATTGGCGACATGATCGCGGAAGCTTTCGACAAGGTTGGCAAAGAC
>CAIYGJ010000096.1 GCA_903925705.1 uncultured Actinomycetes bacterium
ACATTGCTGGTTGCATGGTTCTCAACGGTGAAATCAAGCGCAAGGCGAAAGCGCGATTGGTACGAGATGGTGCGGTTGTCCAAGCTGACCTTTCGATCGATACCTTGCGAAGGTTTAAGGATGACGCGACCGAAGTTCGTGAAGGTTTCGAGTGCGGTATCGGACTTGGATCATTCAATGACATCAAGGTCGGCGACATCATTGAAACATTTGAAATGCGTGAAATAGTGCGCAGTTAATTCTGCGCACTATTCTCGTAATTAGAAATCTAGGGAGCTCGACATGGCAGATGCAGCAAGAGCACGTAAATTGGGCGAAAGATTCCAAGAGATTGTGGCAGAGACCCTAGAACTTAAAGTCAAGGATCCGCGCCTTGGATTCGTAACTGTTACCAGTGTTCGAGTATCTGCAGATCTACGAGAAGCCACAGTGTTTTACACAGTATTCGGTGATGAAGCCGAAGCAACCAGCTCAGCAGCAGCGCTCGATTCCAGCAAAGGCTTAGTGCGTAGCGAAATTGGGAAGCGCACGGGGATCAAGTTCACGCCGACAGTGGAATTCATCCGCGATGCTTTGCCAGAAAACGTTCGCGTAATAGATGACCTACTTCAAGAAGCAGCGATCGCGGACAAAGCAGTACACGAACAAGCGGCTCGAGCTCGTTATGCCGGGGATTCCGATCCATATCGCAAATCTGATTCGGCATCTGAGTAGGTTTCGTGTCATTATTTGCAGCTACACCAGAGTGGGATAAAGCAATTTCAGCAATTGCTGATTCTTCAAGTGTGTTGCTACTCGCACATGTCACACCTGATGCCGATGCCTTAGGTTCTGCTCTGGGCCTAGGACTTGCGCTACAAGGCATGGGGAAGAAAGTTCAAGTTACAGTTGGCGAAACCGGGTTTAGAACCCCATCCTCTTTGAGTTTTCTGCCAGGTAGCGAACTAGTTTGTGCGCCTGAAGACTTAGATCCCGTTGATCTTGTGATCTCATGCGACGTTTCATCGGCTGCACGCTTGGGCTCTGCAAAAGTGATCCTAGAAGCGACTGCGGTTTCCATTGCAATCGATCACCATGCATCATTTACTGGATTTGGCACGATTCACCTAGTTGATCCGTCGGCAGCAGCAACGGCGGAGATAGTTCTGGAACTTATTGACCGACTTGAACTTCCCATCACAAAGGAAATTGCCGGCGCGATCTATTCTGGACTAACTACTGACACTGGATCATTCAAATACCCATCCACTACATCACACACGTTACGTACCGCCGCTCGCTTAGTTGATACTGGCATCGATAGTGCAAATCTCTCCCGCCTGCTGTTTGATGATGAACCTTTAGCCGCGCTCGTGATGATGGGTGATGCGGTAAGCCGAGCGACTCTGATTCCGGAAGCGGCAATTGGGCAAGGTCTTGTATATACCTGCATCTCAATTGTTCAACGACCTGGCCTTGATGAGCTAGCCGTTGAACGAGTTATCGAAGCACTTAGAAAAACTTCCGAAGCCGAAGTTGCCGCCGTATTCAAACAGGCCGATGATGGCCACTGGAAGGTTTCGCTACGAAGTAAGACGACCATCGATGTCGGTGCCATCGCAAACAAATTGGGCGGCGGCGGCCACAAGTACGCTTCTGGATATAGTTCAACTGGCGATCTTGATGAGACTGTTGCTCGGTTGATTGAATCTCTTGGCTAGAGATTGTTGAGATCCCGATGAGCTTAGAAGGTATCGTCCTGGTTGATAAACCAGCAGGGCCAACATCCCATGATGTTGTTGCCAAGATGCGCAAATTATTTAATACTCGAAAAGTTGGGCATGCCGGCACATTAGATCCAATGGCTACTGGCATGTTAGTAATCGGAATCGGGCGAGCTACAAGATTGCTCGGATACTTCACAGCGCACGACAAGGAATACTTTGGGACGATCCGACTAGGTATCTCCACAACAACTGATGATGCCCAAGGCGAACTTGTAGCTAAAGTTTCGGCGAGTCACATTACCGAGTCTGAAATCATCGAAACGGTTCGCGACTTTCGCGGCCCAATAATGCAGCAGCCAAGTGCGGTAAGCGCTATAAAGATCGATGGAGAGCGAGCCTACACAAGAGTTAGAAATGGCGAAGAGATTAACATCCCGGCTCGAAGCGTAATGATCAACGATTTAGAGATAGTTTCTATCAATAGGTTGCCGGAACTAAATGTCATAGATGTAAGAGTACGAGTCGTATGCAGCGCCGGAACCTACATCAGAGCACTGGCTAGAGACATTGGTTCGCAGCTTAAGGTTGGGGGACACTTAACAGAGTTGCGCCGTACCCGCTCAGGCGTTTTTGATTCGATGACTTCCCTTGAGGCCTTGCAAGAAAACCCCGAGATCATGGATTTAGCAACAGCGGTAATGACTGGCTTTCCACACATTGTTTTATCTAGTGATCAAGCAAGTAAGGCTGTTAACGGAGTCAGGCTTGCTGCCCCAGTCGACCTAAGTCCGGGCCATGTTGGACTGATTTCACCAGAAGGCAGCGCAATCGGGTTGTTCGAAAATTCCGATTCGGTGTTACATCCATTGGTAGTGTTTGCAACAAATGAGTAGTTCTAAGGTTCCGGTCGTCGTCACCATTGGTGTTTTTGACGGAGTTCATGCTGGCCACCGCCAAGTACTTGGTATTGCTAAAAGCATTGCAAATAGCATCAATGGAACTTTGACAGCAGCAACTTTCGATCCACCACCAAAAGCGTTTTTACAACCTGATTCGTTTGCTGGATTGCTGACACTTCCAAGACGACGAGCGAGCCTACTTATGGAAAACGGCGTTGATCACGTTGAGACTTTGAAATTCACCGACGCTATGGCGCACATGTCGAGTGATGAGTTCGTTGAAGACATTCTGCTTGGTGCGCTGAATGCGCAAGTAGTAATTGTTGGCCGAAACTTTCGATTCGGCCACGGTGCAAGTGGCACAGTAGAGACCCTGCAAGAGATGGCAAAGAAGTTTGGATTCGAAGTGCGCATAGTAGATCTTGTGGGCGACTCGAGCGCTTGGTCATCTACGCGAATTCGAAATGCAATTCTTAAAGGTCACGTTGAGGGCGCAAATGGTTTGCTGGGACGACCTCATCGAGTTTCCGGCGAAGTGGTTCATGGCGATCACCGGGGGCGAGAGATCGGCTACCCAACTGCGAATATCGAAGTTCAGGGCGGACTTCTGATTCCAGGAGATGGTGTTTACTCAGGAATACTCTGGATCGATGGTGTGGCACATAAGTCAGCGATCAGCGTAGGGACCAACCCAACATTCAACGATGTGACTAATCGCAGAGTCGAAGCGTACGTAATCGACCAGACCGGCCTAGATCTTTATGGAAAAATTGTCGACCTAGACTTTGTTTCACATATTCGAGATATGGAAAGCTTTGCCGGAATCCCCGAACTGCTTGAGGCGATGGATAGGGACGTATCTAAGGCCAAGTCAGACCTAGAAAAGTACCTCAATTAAGGCTCAATCTCACGATTTCGCTGGAAGCACCCCTAACTGTTAGCCTTACAACACAGACGAATGAGGGGCGGGCGCCCCACATCTCGTGTCACATCTAAAGATCTACGGATCTGTTCGCGCCCGAGAGGAAAAAATCTATGCCATTGGAATCTGCAGTAAAGCAGGCCATCATCGCAGAACACGGCACAAAGCCTGGCGATACCGGAAGCCCAGAAGTCCAGATTGCTTTGATGACACAGCGCATCAACGATCTAACCGGACACCTTAAAACTCATAAGCATGATCACCACAGCCGTCGCGGTTTGCTACTGCTGGTTGGTCAACGTCGTCGTCTACTTGATTACCTAACCAAGACAGACATCAACCGATACCGCGCGATTATCGAAAAACTCGGTATCCGCAGATAACTTTTCGTGCGCTTCTTAGGAAGTGAGCTGTGCCGATTTCGTGTCGGCACAGCAAGCACAAAATCAAGACTCGCAGTATTGCGATAACCGCGGATAGCACGCACATTCGAGCAGTTTGGTCGGTCCTCGGTAGTGAAGTTCGGCTCATTGAGCCACGCTTCTCGATCGAAGATCGACATGTGATTTGAATGCATTTCACTAGTTAGAAGTGCAGTGTTATCCCTTTATGAAGAGGGAGGTTACCCATGGAGGGTAACGAAGTACAGACCAGC
>CAIYGJ010000097.1 GCA_903925705.1 uncultured Actinomycetes bacterium
ATGCGATCCACGCCGCGTTCTAATCGACGAGAAGCTTCCGAGGATAGTTTGTGGCGACGACTCATGCGAGCAATCTCAACTGGATTAAAGTGCGCAGCTTCTAGAACTACCCGAGTCGTAGTTTCTGAGATTTCGCTGTACGCGCCACCCATAACACCAGCTAAGGAAAGTACTCGAACGTCATCAGCAATTACTAAATCTTCAGTCGTTAAGTTTCGCTGCACGCCATCTAGAGTCTCTACGGTTTCGCCTGACTTAGCCCAGCGTGCCCGAATCGTTCCAGTGATCTTGTCGGCGTCGAAGGCATGCAGTGGTTGACCAAGTTCAAACATGACGTAGTTAGTTAGATCTACCGCAAGCGAGATTGAGCGAACTCCAACGGCGGCTAAGCGCGCCTTAATGAAATCTGGAGTTGGCGATGCCGGGTTGTAGTTGCCGAGCGTGCGCAGAACTAATAAGTCACATGCTTGGTAATCATCACTAGCAGCTGTAATAACGGTGCCGCCAGCTTCTGGCAGATCGGCCAAAACCAAACCTGGGTCACTGAAGGAAACACCCTGAGAGATTGCAGCTTCCCGAGCCATGCCACGCATACTCAACGCGTATCCACGATCTGGTGTGACTGAAATGTCTAGAACTTCATCGCCTAGCCCAAGAATTAGAAATGCATTGTCGCCAGGTGTGGCAGATCCAGCTGGCAAAATCAAGATGCCATCATGATCGTCGCCAATTCCTAATTCACGAACCGAACAAATCATGCCATCAGAGATGTGACCGTAAGTTTCGCGAGTTGCAATAGTGAAGTCACCAGGAAGTGTGGTGCCTGGAAGCGCAACGACAACTAAGTCGCCTTCGGCAAAGTTTCTTGCGCCACAAACAATGCCACGAATACCAGGGGTTGCATCATTTCCATGGGCAGCGCCAACTTCGACAGTGCACCAACGAATCGGTTTTTTGAAATCTGTTAACTCTTCAATGGTTTTTACGAGTCCAACAACAAGTGGTCCGCGCACATCACCAACAGTGTCAACGCCTTCAACTTCAAACCCAACGCTAAGTAGTAGCTCAGAAACTTCGCGACCAGAAAGGTGCTCTGGTATTTCTACAAATTCGCGTAACCAGGAAACTGGAATCTTCATTAGACGCCCAACCCAAATGCGCGAGTGAAGCGAACATCGCCCTCGACCATGTCGCGCATGTCGGTTATGCCATGACGGAACATCAAGGTGCGCTCAAGACCCATGCCAAATGCAAAGCCACTATAAATTTCTGGATCAATTCCGGTAGCAACTAAAACCTTTGGATTGACCATGCCACAGCCACCCCATTCGATCCAGCCTTCACTGCGACAGGTGCGGCAAGCTGCATCTGGGTTGTCAACGGAAGCCCCGCGACAAACGAAGCACTGCAGATCAACTTCAGCTGATGGTTCAGTGAATGGGAAATAAGACGGACGTAAGCGAGTAACTATGCCTTCGCCGAACATAGATTGCGCGAAGTGATCCAGGGTTCCCTTAAGGTCAGCCATTGTGATGCCCTTGTCGATGACAAGACCTTCGACTTGGTGGAAAACCGGTGAATGCGTGGAATCAAGTTCATCAGTGCGGAATACGCGACCTGGACAAATTACATAGATCGGTAATTCACGATTTAACATCGAACGAATCTGAACTGGTGAAGTGTGAGTGCGAAGTACGATGCCGGATTCTTCGCTTCCAATGAAGAAGGTGTCTTGCATAGTGCGCGCAGGATGATCTGGCGCAATGTTTAGCGCATCGAAGTTAAGCCACTCAGATTCAATCTCTGGACCTTCAGCAAGTTGGTAGCCAAGAGCTATGAAAACGTCAGCGATTTGTTCTTGGATTGTTGTCAATGGATGGCGACCACCTTGAGCGCGAACACCAGTTGCAGTCGTAACGTCAACTGACTCTTCGATCAAAAGTGCGGCGTCGCGCAAAGTTTCTAGTTCTTGGGTGCGAGCTGCAAGGGCTGCATTAACAGCGCCACGAGACTCCCCCATGCGCTTTCCGGCTTCAGCCTTGGCCGCAGGTGGCAGGGCGCCGATCTCACGATTGGCAAGGGATAGTGGTGAGCGATCACCGGTGTGAGCTAAGCGAACTTCTTTGAGTTCATCAAGAGATTTTGCTGCAGTAATCGCGGAAATTGCCTCAGAAACAAAGCCTGCCAAGAC
>CAIYGJ010000098.1 GCA_903925705.1 uncultured Actinomycetes bacterium
AGTTTTGGCATCTGTTGCAGATGAGGCAAAAACTAATCCAGCAACAGTTCCATCCAGGGCGAACATTGGGGCGCCAGAATCCCCCTGTTTTATGTCTGCCGAAATTGCATAGATCTCGCGAGTAACGGGTTCTTTGCCATAAATGTCAGTGCCGCTCGAATCTGAAACGCTTCGAACTCTGGCTGGAATCAAAGTAAGAGGTCCACCACCTGGGAAACCAGCAACAACTGCGTTGTCGCCTCGCGCAATGGGCTCACTTATTCGCAACGGCACAGATGGAAAATCTTTGGTCTTGATAATTGCAACATCGCGGGCGGGATCGAAATACACAACGATCCCTTCAAAGGCCTTACCTTTTCCTTTGACTCGGAGTGTTGGATTTTCAACTCCAGCTACGACGTGAGCGTTGGTCATGATCAGATCTGGACCGACTACGAATCCTGAACCAGTTAGTCGAGTGCTGCACTTTTGCGTAGTTCCTTCAACTTTGACTACAGAATCCAAACCAGCAATAACGGCAGGTGCATCGACTGAGGCTAAGTCTGGTGGGTCAACGGCAGGTGCCAATAATACGTTTGCGAATCCTTCAGGCAACCCTGAGTCAGAAACATAAATCCGAACCGACTCAACACCACTACGAATTGACATTGGCATGTATTGCTCGAGAGCATTTAAGACTTTAGATTGCGAAACGGTATTGGTAAGCGATGAAACGGGAGCTGCTAATAACGTTGTGGCTACCAACCAAAAAACTATGGACCACGCAGTTAGCGACAAGACGGCGCCGGATAAGTTATCCAACAATCTAATTGGTGACCAACTAAAGAGGTTTCGTAGTCGTCTTCCGATGAAGCCACCGATTGCACTGCCGATACCGATACCGATAAATAGGGTGGCAGCACTTAACCCAGTTCGGGTTAATGAGGTGGTTGTTGAAGCGCCGCTAACTATATCTATTAGGGACTTACCGAGCCAGGCTCCAAAAATTAATCCAACAAGTGAAAATACGCTGACAAATAATCCGCGCCGCCAACCAGAGATCAAAATAAAAATCGCGAAGGCGATCAGGATTAGATCGAGGTAAAACGGATTCAACTTGTTACTTCAGCGTTAGGCGCGGGTGCCGGCAATTCAACGATTTGGGTTTCATCCCATGGCGTTGACCACCCTGCTATATCCATTAGTCGACTGATCAGGCCACCAGTGAATCCCCAGATCAACATTGATTCAACATTGAATCCTGGACCAAATGAACCGTTTATATGTCGAACCCGGGTGCGATTCTTTGGGTTGATTAAATCCATTAACGGAATTTGATGAACTGCTTGAACTTCATTGGCATCAATGTTTGTTATCTCATGTGGGGTATGCCACCAACCTAAAACTGGCGTGACTTTGAAGTTTGACGGCGGGATCCAGAGTTGTGGCAGTTCGCCAAGAATTTCGATCGAGTCTGGATTCAGTCCAATTTCTTCTTTAGCTTCGCGAAGCGCCGTTTGAGAAAGTGAACTATCTCCTTCTTCAACGCGTCCTCCAGGAAATGCGGGTTGTCCAGGATGTGCTTTCAAGTGTGATGCTCGTTCAATAATTACAACTTCACCGAAATCATTTAGCGGTCCGAACAACACAAGCACTGCAGCTTCGCGAGTGGATTCTTCGGGTACGGC
>CAIYGJ010000099.1 GCA_903925705.1 uncultured Actinomycetes bacterium
CAAAGAACTTAACTGGATGAACGATTTGGCGAATCTCACCCTCAAGATCACCAGATTCCTTAAGCAGTTCAGCAATTTTTTCTTTTGCCGAATGTGCCGTTAATCCAGCCAAAGCAGCGTAAGCGTTGCGAGCAAGATCTGACTTAAGCCATTCAGGCACTTCAGTAATAATGCGCCCGTCCCAGCCGATGATCGGACGAGTTGGAAGTTGCAGTTCGCGCCACCAGGTTACGTCTGTGGTGTCGCCGAACGTACAAATCATTGCGATACCGGAACCCTTTTCTGGATCGGCAAGAGTGTGCGCAAGTACTGGAACTTCAACACCAAAAATTGGCGAAGTTACCGTTGTTCCAAATAACGGTTGGTAGCGCTCATCGTCAGGATGTGCCACCAAGGCAACACAAGCCGGAATGAGTTCTGGTCTTGTAGTTTCAATAAACAGTGGTGTGCCATCTGGTTTGTGGAATGAGATCCGATGGTAGGCGCCTGGTCGCTCGCGGTCTTCTAACTCAGCTTGGGCAACTGCAGTGCGGAAAGTTACATCCCAAAGTGTCGGGGCCTCATTCTGGTAAGCCTCGCCTCGCGACAAGTTATTAAGGAACATGCGCTGCGAAACTGCCCGAGCGCGAGCATCAATGGTTTGGTAAGTCAGATTCCAGTCAACGCTGGTGCCAAGTCGTCGCCAAAGTTCTTCGAAAGCTTTCTCATCTTCAATAGTTAGTTGCTCACAGAGCTCGACAAAGTTCCTGCGGGAAATCGCTATTTGATCCTTGCCTGGTTCAGCAGGCGGCTTGAAATTTGAATCGTAAGGAAGTGAAGGATCGCATCGGACACCAAAGTAGTTCTGAACTCGTCGTTCGGTTGGAAGTCCGTTGTCATCCCAGCCCATTGGGTAGAACACCGACTTACCGTTCATTCTTTGGTATCGAGCGACACAGTCAATATGTGTGTATGAAAAAACGTGGCCGACGTGAAGGGAGCCACTCACTGTTGGTGGGGGAGTATCAATACTAAAAACATTTTCACGAGTTGCGCTGCGATCAAATGAGTAGGTTCCCTGTTGATCCCAAGTTTGCATCCATTTGGATTCCAAACCTTCAAGTGTTGGCTTTTCAGGCATTCGTTGCGCGCTCATGATCCCTAATCCTAGACAATTAAAGACAATTAGAATGAATCCATGACTTTGCCCGATATCCAAGAACTCAAGCGCGTAGAAGAGGTCTTGGAATCTCGTTGGCCAGAAACCAAAATCGAACCAAGTCTGGATCGAATTAGCCATTTGATGACTCTTTTAGGCGACCCGCAGTTTGCTTACCCGGTAATCCACATCACTGGCACGAATGGCAAGACTTCAACTGCCCGCATGATTGAATCCTTGCTTCGCGCGATGGGGCTGCGAACCGGCCTGGTGACTAGCCCGCATCTACATCAGGTCACAGAACGAATTCGACTAAATGGTGAGTCAATTCCGGCCGATAAGTTTGTTGAGATTTATGACGAGCTTGAGCCATACCTTGCGATCGTTGACCGCGAGAGTTTGAGCAATGGTGGCCCAGCAATGTCTTACTTTGAAGTGTTAACTGGAATGGCATTTGCTGCCTTTGCGGATGCTCCAGTTGATGTTGCTGTTGTTGAAGTGGGAATGGGCGGCGCCTGGGATGCAACTAATGTGGTTTCGCCGCAGGTAAGCGTTGTCACGCCGATTGGAATGGATCACGCAGATTATTTGGGTGACACGGTAGAAATGATTGCGATTGAAAAATCTGGAATTATCAAACCAGATTCGATTGCTGTTCTTTCCTATCAAGATCCCGGCCCTGCCGAAGTTTTATTAGCTCGCGCCGCCACTGTAGATGCAATGGTCGCCCGTCAAGGCGTTGAATTTTCGGTACGTGATCGCGCATTAGCAATCGGTGGTCAGGTATTAAACCTAGATGGACTAAATGGATCTTATGAAGAGATTCTTTTGCCTTTGTTTGGCGCACACCAAGCTGCGAATGCCTCTGTTGCGTTAGCTGCAGTAGAAGCTTTCTTTGGCGGAACTTTAACTCTGGACATTGACGCGGTGCGCGAAGGCTTTGGCGCAGTTACCTCGCCTGGAAGATTAGAAGTTGTCAGGCGCAGCCCAACTGTCATCGTCGATGCAGCGCACAACCCACATGGCGCTGCAGTACTAGCAACCGCGCTCGAAGAGTCATTTACCTTCGAGCAAGTAATTGGTGTGATCTCAGTAATGGCGGATAAAGATGTAATTGGCGTATTGCAGGCGCTCGAACCTGTGATGACAGATGTTGTTGTCACTTGGAACGGGGCTGCGCGCGCGATGCTAGCTCCAGAAATTGCGGAGTTAGCAATTCAAGTTTTCGGCGAAGATCGAGTACATGTTGAATCGAATCTGACAAGCGCAATTGATCGAGCAATAGAGATGGCAGATGATGCCGGGATGAACGGCGTCGGAGTAGTTGTGACTGGTTCAGTCGTTACAGCCGCGGCGGCACGAACAATTTTGGGTAAGACCAATACCTAGTGGAATTGAGAATCAAATGAAGGTAATGGGTAGTGCAATCTTGGTGTTTGAAGCGATTGTCTTAGGGCTATCAATTCCAATTTCTGTTGTCGTCTATGACGTTAGTAAGTCCTTGGCGCTATGGAGCACATTCCTTTTGATGCTGCTTTGCATCTTGGCCGTCGGTGGGGTTCGGCACGATAAGCGAGCAGCAATAACAACGGGAATCGTGGTCCAGGCAATCATTATTGGCGTTGGAATCGTCGTACGGCCACTACTTTTCCCAGGGATTTTGTTCCTATTGATTTGGGGATTGGCCTATGTGATGAATAACAAGGTTGACGAGGCGAAGGCAGCCCGAGAAAACCTTTAAGATTAAGAACATGTCTGAACGTACCCTTGTCCTTGTAAAGCCAGATGGCGTTGAACGCGGTCTTATTGGCGAAGTCATTTCCCGCATTGAACGCAAAGGCTTCAAAATCGTTGCCTTAGAAATGCGCACACTTGAGCGCTCAATTGCCGAAACTCACTACGCCGAGCATGTCGATAAGCCTTTCTTTAAAGACTTAGTAGATTTCATTAGCGGTGGACCATTGGTTGCAGCGGTCATCGAAGGTAACGAAGCAATTGCTGCTTGGCGAACCATGATGGGTGCAACAAATCCAGTTAATGCTGCAATGGGAACCATACGTGGTGACCTTGCAACTGAAACACAACTAAACGTTTCGCATGGATCAGATTCACTAGAATCTGCTGCGCGCGAAATCGCACTATTTTTCCCAAAACTGTAAAGGGTTAAAGATGACGGTCCAGTCTGTATTTCCGGCACTGGAACAGTTATTGCCTCGGGTGCAAAAACCTGTTCAATACGTTGGTGGCGAACTTAACGCTGTAGTAAAGCCATGGGATGACACCACAGTTCGTTGGTGTCTGATGTATCC
>CAIYGJ010000100.1 GCA_903925705.1 uncultured Actinomycetes bacterium
CAATTTCGACAATGCACATGCGGCAAGAGCCAAATGGCTGAAGTGAATCAGTTGCGCAAAGTTTTGGTATGCCGCAACCAGCTTCACCGGCGGCACGCATAACTGACGTACCTTCAGGAACTATGTGAGTTTCACCGTCAATTGTGACGCTAACAAGTGTCTCAGAGTTTGATTTTGGGGTTCCGTAATCGGCTTCACCGATACCTGAACGCATCGGCATTGTTCCGCGTGGATCTGAAAGTAATGTCATCACTTCACCTCTACCTTTATACCAAAATCAGCGGGAAATAACTTGAGTGCGCTTCGAACTGGTAGTGGCGTCAGTCCACCCATTGCACATAGTGAACCATCTGTCATAACTTCACAAAGATCTTCTAGTAGCTCAAGGTTCATAGCTTGATTTTCGCCAGCAACGATGCGATCAATAACTTCAACACCACGGGTTGATCCGATTCGACATGGTGTGCATTTGCCACAAGATTCTTCGGCGCAAAACTCCATCGCAAAGCGTGCTTGTTTAGCCATGTTCGCAGTGTCATCAAAAACCACGAGGCCACCATGGCCAAGCATGCCGCCAACTTCAGCTAAGGATTCGTAGCCCATTGGCACATCGAATGACTCTTGCCCAAGGTATGCGCCTAGCGGGCCACCGATTTGGATTGTCTTGATTGGACGACCGCTATGCGTGCCACCGCCAACCGTGTTAACTAATTCACCAAGAGTGATACCAAATGGAAATTCAACTATGCCGCCGCGCAGAATATTTCCTGCTAGTTGGAAAACTTGAGTTCCGCGGGATCGATCAACACCAAATGATTGATAGGAGGCTGCCCCATCAGCCAGAATCATTGGCACGGCTGCCAATGTCATTACGTTGTTGATAACGGTTGGTTTACCAAATAGTCCAACGAGCGCAGGAATCGGTGGCTTGGCGCGAACCATGCCGCGCTTACCTTCCAAACTCTCCAACATCGCAGTTTCTTCGCCACAAACATAACTGCCGGCACCAATTCGAACTTCTAGATTGAATTCAAGTCCAGAACCTAGAACAGAACCGCCAAGGATCTTATGTTCTTTCGCAATCGCAATTGCTTGATTCAAAACATCAATTGCGTGTGGGTATTCAGACCTGACGTAAATTAAACCTTCAGTTGCACCGACTGCAATTCCAGCAATAATCATGCCTTCTATGAGCGTGAATGGATCACCTTCCATCAGCATTCGATCGGCAAATGTTCCGCTATCGCCCTCGTCTGCGTTGCAGCAGATGTATTTCTGATCAGATTCAGTATTCAAAACTGTGTTCCATTTGATGCCTGCCGGGAATCCTGCTCCACCACGACCTCGAAGTCCTGATTCAGTAACTTCAGCAACAATTTTTGCCGGGGTCATAGCGATTGCATTACGCAGTCCTTTAAGTCCACCGTGGGATTCGTAATCAACCAGAGAAAGCGGATCGGTGACGCCTACTCGCGCAAAAGTAATTCGGGTTTGATTCTTAAGGAAATCTAATTCTTCGACAAGTCCTAAGCAAGAGTCATGCGGAGCGCCAGATAGGAATCCAGCAGCAATCAATTCAGAGATCTGATCAGCAGAAACATTTGCATAACCAATTCGTCCAGCTTCAGTTTCAACTTCGACTAGTGGCTCAAGCCAAAGCATGCCGCGTGATCCATTTCGTACAACTGTGACATCAAGTCCGCTTTTGGCTGCATGATCGGAAATAGCCTGAGCAACTTCATTAGCTCCCATTGATAGCGCAGCTGAGTCCATTGAAACAAAAACTTTTGTCATGCTGTCACCGCTGAAGTTGCAGCAAAAATTCTTTCACAAGTTGCTCGTCCAATTGGAGCGCCATTAACCATTGCAGCAGGACCAAGTGCACAGTTACCTAAACAGAAGGTCTGTTCCATTTGGATGTCATCCTTGATGTTTCCCTTGTGGATGTCATAGCCCTTGTCGTGAAGCTCGCTTATCAGGCTGGCGTTGCCTGAGGCTTGGCAGGCCTCAGCAACACATACCTTCACAACAACTTTTGCAGGCGGAGTTGAACGGAAGTCACTGTAAAACGTGAACACTCCATAAACTTCAGCGCGCGAAACATTTGAATTCTTAGCAATTATGTCCAAAGCGCTATCTGGGACATAGCCAAGTAAATCCTGAACTAATTGCAGTGAACGCAAAATGGTTGACCCATCCCCTTTGTATGGCCCCAAGAAATTGAGAATGCTTTCTTCGGAGTAATTACTCACTAGGTGCTCCAATTAGTTTTAGCAGTTGTTCTTCAAGATGTTGGTCGCCTACCTGAATTACTTCTAGTGGTAATCCGATTAATTCGGCTGCATCTTTTGCCGCAGCCTCAAGTTCAGGTGTTTGATGCTGAGCCAGCCATAAAACTCGCTTATAAGAATGGAAGTAATCGTCACGCAATTCTGGATAGCGATCAAGTCCCATTTCATTCATCACGCTTCGGCGGAAAGTCTTAACCAAGTAATCGGTAAATACATATGTCCCTGGCACGGCTTCAAACTCAGCTTTCATTTTTTCTGCAGTCGCAAACACGTCATAGCAATGGTCTCCCGACAGCCGAGAAACTTGATACTTGTTGCATAGTTCATCAAGTGCGCCATAGGTGCCACAATCGGCGTAGGCAATTGCAACCTGGTCATATGATGGCTGCAATTCCAAAATCATTTTTTCAACTTCTGGCGCAATGCCCTCTGGTCGATTGTGGAGAAGTGGGTTAATCGGTTCGATGCGCAAAGTTAGATTTCGACGATCTGCAATCTCATGAACATGGGCTGCTAATGCGCCACAGGCAATGACGGCCACGCTCATCGGATTACGCTCCAGATTTTCATGATGGCAGCGCCAACTCCAAGAAGAACTTGTCATTGAAATCTGGACGATCAGAAAGTTCTACATAATCAACTTCGTCAAGCAAAGTTGTCGCGCCACTTCGTTCGGTACTGGAAAGAAGTACCATCTTTGCGCCTTCACCAGCAACGTTTCCGGCGCTAACAATTCGCATGACGGGAAGCTTTGGTACTAAACCAATACCAATTGCTGAGGCAGGTGAAAGATAGGAGCCAAATGAGCCAGCGAGCAGAACCTGCTGTACATCGTCATCCACAAGTCCAACTTCTTCAAGTAGTAAGCGCCAACCGGTTGCAATCGATGCTTTGGCAAATTGCAGTTCGCGCACGTCACGCTGCGACAAGTAAACCGTTGGCTCTTCGCCATCCCAGTGAAGTACAAAAATTCGATCCCCGGCTTCGCGAGTCAATAATCTTGAAGCCAGATGTGGTGCAATTTCTAATGCCACCTCGTCAGTAACAAATCGACCTGAGTCATCAATCAACTTTGCTTTATGCAGAACATAAACAGCATCTACTAAGCCAGATCCACAAATTCCAACTGGTACTGCGTCACCGATTACTCCGAGTTTGATGCCTTCATCGGTAACCTGAACTACTTCAATCGCGCCATCAGCTGCTCGCATGCCGCATGCAATAGATGCGGCTTCGAATGCCGGACCAGCAGGTGCTGCTGTTGTGAGAATCTGATCACCGTTAGATAGAACTATTTCGCAGTTAGTGCCAACGTCAATCAGAAGTCGAACTCGCTTATCGCGGTCCATTCCTGTTGCAAGAACACCGGCAACGATGTCGCCACCAACATAAGCGCCAAATGCTGGGAATAGGAAAACTCGCGCCGATGGCAGTAGCTCAATGCCAATTTCAGCTGCTGTGAATACTGGCCACTTCTGCGCTGCAGTAATAAACGGCGCAACACCAACTGGCTCAGGGTCCACGCCAAGAAGAATTTCAACCATGGTGGCATTGCCAGCAATCGCAATTTCGTATACCTGGTCCGCTGAAACTTCTGCTTCAGTGCAAACCTCAGCGATCAATTCATTCAATGTTGCAAGACCAGCAGTTTGCATCAAGCCAGCTGCCAGTGGATCCATCATGGTTGCCGAGATACGTGAGATAACGTCAGCGCCAAATGGTTGCTGCTTATTCAGCATCGACTTAACTGCCATTGGAGTTCCAGTTACAAGATCAAGCAGCGTTGCCACCACGGTAGTTGTACCAAGGTCAATACCGATCGCATAGTTTTGCGCTGAAGTATCCCCTGGCTCAACAGCAATAAGTGCCTCGTTCACTACTACTGCAGTTACCTTGAAATCGTTCTTGCGCAGCACGGTTGGAAGAGTCTTAAGTACCGACAAGTCGGCTTCAAATTCCAAGTCATCCATGGCATCGCGCAAACGATCAATGTCTGGACGCTGATCGTGAAGTGTTGGCTCAACTAGTTCCACATAGCGCTTTTGTACTGCCGGACGCAAAATAACCTGACGTCCAACTCCAACTGTTGCGGCCTTTGGTCGAGTAGAAAGCGGCGGAACATCAATCTTTAGATTTCCATTGGCCCGCGCCACGCAAGCTAAGCGCCAGCCATCTTCAAGTTGCTCTGGACTAAATGCTCGAATGTCTAGTCGCGATACCGGAACTTCACCTTCGATAACTTGAATCTTGCATTTCTTGCAAGTTCCATGTCCACCACAAGTTGAGTCAATTGCTAGACCGTTCCACGAAGCAGCATCAAAAACAGTGACGCCAGGTGGCACACGAACATCAGTTCCACTCGGCGTGAACTGCAATTGAACGCGACCAAGCCCACTCACAGTGGAATCAGTCTTTGTACTTTCTTCGTTTGGCATGGTTTATCCCTCGCCTAGATTCGAAAATTACGCTTCTTTTGCCGCGCGGAAACTGGTGATCCAGTTTGCGCCCCATTGATCTAATCCAAGAAGTAAGTCGGCTGCGCGAACTGCTTGCACTACTTCTGGGGTACGGCCGTCCATGATCGCCGATGTTAGACCCATTGACATGGCCATTGGCATGAAGGCTGCGTTTAGCGCATGACGATTTGGTAAACCGAATGAAACGTTAGAGGCACCGATAGACATATTCAGGCCGTACTTTTCTTTAATCAAGTAGATAGTTTCCAAGGTGTTCTTGGCATTTTCCGGATCTGCACCAACTGGCATAGCCAATGGATCGATCAAAAGGTTTTCAAGTGAAATGCCTTCTTTTTCCACGCGGCGAACAATCTTTTCAACAATCACCATGCGATCTTTGGCAAGCATTGGGATTTCAATTTCGTCATTTGGCAAGGCCAGAATTGCAGCGTCATATTTTTTAACCAGCGGAAGAATGATGTCCATGCGCTCATCTTCGCCAGTCATTGAATTAACAAGCGCTTTACCTTGGTAAACGGCCAGACCGGCATCAAGTGCTTCGATGACAGATGAGTCAATGCAGATTGGCAGATCGGTTAGTGACTGTACAAGCTTGATTGCTTTTGCCAGCAGGGCTGGTTCATCAGTTAGTGGAACGCCCATGTTCACATCGAGCATGTCGCAACCGCCAGCTACCTGGTCAGCTACGTCAATGTTGATCGTGGAAAGATCATCTGCGCGAAGTTTTTCCTGGAATAGCTTGCGACCAGTTGGATTTAGACGTTCGCCAATGATGACAAAGGGTAGGTCATGACCCATCGTCACTGTCTTGGTGGCGGAACTAAGCACTGTATGCATGGTCGTCCTTTACTTCGTTTGTTGTTGAACTATTGGTTGTTATCTCGCGAACTCTGCCGAGATCTGTCATAAGTCGTTCTAAAGTGTCATCATTTCTAAAGTCTGTGATGTGCAAGCCTCGGACCGCAGGTTGTGCAAGTGCATGCTGGGCAAATTCCAGTGTCTGTAAGTACGCTTCTTCAGCCGGATCGGTTGCCTTTTCCACTCGAGCAATTTGATCCGCAGGAACATCGATACCTGGAACGCTGTTGTGCATAAAGTTCAATGGCCGCGGACCCTTAACCAAAACGACCGTTGGGATGATCGCGATCTTGCCAGCAAGACCAGCATCGCGAACTCCAGCACAGAACTTTTCAAGTCGATCTTGGTGGTAACAAATCTGAAGTTGCAGGAACTTCGCTCCTGCCGCATATTTCTTTGCAACTCGTTGTACCCGATATTCAAACGGTGGCGCACCAGGATTCTCAACAGCTCCAATAAACATGTGTGGAGCTGGATCGATCTTGCGCCCAGACATGTATTCGCCACGCTTGATAGTGCTCATTAGGCGAACTAGTTGCGGACCATCTGTGTCAAAAACTCTTCGGGCTTCAGGCTCATCGCCTGCGGTTACATCATCACCAGTTAGGGCGACAAAGTTTTCAACGCCAAACATCGAGGCGCCCATGATGTCAGCTTGTTGGGCTAACCGATTCTTGTCGCGACAAACAACTTGCAAAATTGGTTCTAGGCCTAGTTGCTTCATGGCAATTGCAGAAGCAACGTTTGAAACGTGAGCATGAGCAGCTGTGTTATCTGTTGCGTTAACGCCGTCAAACCAACCTTGGAAACGATCGGCATACTTCTTGGCTTTTTCCAACCCATTTCCATCGAGAGTGTGGAACTCGGCAGTGAAAACCGTTTCAGTTGTGTTCATCAACTTATGTTCAAGCGTTGACATTAGTGATCAACTCCTTGCGCAACTGATTCATCGGTTGAATTCTTCCAGCCAGTAGGAGTCCAGCGATCTCTTTTAGTAAAGAAGTTCTTCCACGAAGAAGTTCCCTTTAAGCGATTATCAACTGGTGGACGTAAGTGGTTGTATTCCGCTTTCCAAGTAGCTGGCAATGGCCAATCTTGCGTGCGGTCATATGCCTTAAGCCAAACGCATTTCATCTCTGGCTTAACTTCGCAATGACCGTTTTCTCGTACTCCACCACAAGGACCATTGCGCAATGTCTTTGGGCAATTCATTGGACAAGTCATACCCGTTGAATGCAAAACACATTGCCCGCAGTCCTGGCAACCCCAAACGGGTCCCTTAACTACATGCTCAATGGTGGCGATAAAAGTTGTCATGTTGGGATTTACTTGCCACGCTTTACTGCGATTAATTCCTTAGCTTTGCGAACTGCAGTTGATGCATCCGCGGCGTAACCGTCAGCGCCAACAACGTCAGCGTATTCCTGCGTTACTGGAGCTCCACCGACCATGATG